>NZ_JBHVAK010000044.1:0-59719 GCF_042667085.1 Nocardia sp. NPDC057353 | reverse complement strand
GTCATCGACCGTCCCCGCCGTTTTCGTGCGCGCTACTCGGCGACCGGGAAGAGCGAGGGGCCGTCCTCCGGCGCGCCGTCGACCTGGCCGCGGTGCTTGCCGAAGAGTTCGTCGGCGTCGTCGGCCGGGAGCCGGTCGACGTCCTCGGCGATATCGGTGACGCCCTCGTCGACGAGCTCGTCGGCGGTGTGATCGCGGGGCTCGCCGATGTCCGGCTCCTCCTCGGCGAGGCGCTGGGCCAGCGGCTCGCCCTCGCGCTCCTCGCGGGCGGTCATGCCGAACCTGTCGGCGCCGCTCCAGTGGTCCGGCGGGTCGACGACCTCGTCGCCGTCGGCATTGCGGACCTCGTCCGAGTCCAGCGCCTCGGAGGTCGGCAGCGTGTCGCCGGGAGCGTCTTCGTCCGTGCTCGGGCTGTCGGTACTCATGGTTCGGTGGTGCCCGGCGCCGGTCCGGGCAAACGTGCGGCGGTGCTCACCACCGCAGCGCCGCCGCGGAGCCGATCCGGCCGCGGCGGTAGGCGGCGGGGGTGGTGCCGGTCCAGCGCTTGAAGGCGTGGATGAACGGGGTGGCCTCGGCGTAGCCGAGCCGCAGCGCGATGTCCTCCACCGACATGGGGGTGGCGGTCAGCATCTCCTCGGCCAGGGTGTGCCGCACCTCGTCGAGCAGGCCGCGGTAGCTGGTGCCCGCCTCCGCGAGCCTGCGCCGCAGCGTGCGGGTGCTCATGGCGAGGTCGGCGGCGACCGCGTCCAGGGTGGGCGGAACGCCGGGCCCGCCCGGCCGGGCCGCGGGCAGCAGCCGCTCGCGCACCTCGGCGGCGATGCCGGTGCGGGCCCGGCGCCGCCGGACCAGGTCGCGGCACTGCCCGACGCACAGGGCCCAGGTGGCCTGGTTGGCCAGCGGCAGCGGCTGGCTCAGCAGTTCGGCGGGCACCCCGAACAGGGTGTGCGCGCGGCCGAAGGCGGGCTCGACGCCGAGCTCGGTGGCGAGCGGCTCCGGCCGCGCGGGCGCGGGGAAGGCGAACTCGGCCCTGGTGAAGGCGACCGCGCCGCCGAGCAGGTCGCTCATCACCCGGTGGATGGCGACGATGTCCCGCTCGACCAGGAACCACTGCACGTCGGCGGGGACCCGGTCGTAGTGGAACCGGGTGATCACCTCCCGCTCGCTCCACTCCACCTCCGGGGTGCAGAAGGCGAAGCCGAGGCTGTAGTAGCGCAGCGCCAGCGAGATCGCCTCGCGCAGCGTCGCGCTGCTGACGCAGGCGAAGCCGAAGATGCCGAAGGTGCTGATCCGGTAGCGGCGGCCGACCGCGACGCCGAGCCCGGAGTCGTCGGTGCCGAGTTCGCGGACCAGGGCGCGCACCACGGCCAGCTCGGTGTGCGCGTCGATCTGCCGGTCCGGGTCGGTGAGCGCGGCGGGGGTGAGGCCGGTGCCCGCCAGGATCCGCTCGGCCTGCACGCCGCGCTCGACCGCGTGCTCGACCATGACCTCGACGCTGGCGACGCCGCGCGGAAAGTCCCAGTCGCGGACCTCGGCCTGCTCGACTTCGTGCATGATCCCCAGTATGGCCGAAACTATTGATTCTTTGACCTCAGCTATTTGCTGTGTGGCCACTCACAGGCAATAGCGTAGAGGTATGTCCAGTAGTGCACCTTCGATCGTCATCATCGGCACGGGCTTCGGCGGCATCGGCGTCGCCATGGAGCTGCAGCGCGCCGGGTTCGGTGACTTCACCATCCTGGAGCGGGCGGCCGACCTCGGCGGCGTGTGGCGGGAGAACACCTACCCGGGCGCCGGGTGCGACATCCCGTCGCCGCTGTACTCGTTCTCCTACGAGCCCAAGTCCGACTGGCCCAAGCGCTTCTCCGGCCAGGCCGACATCCAGCGCTACATCCAGTCGGTGGCGGGCAAGCACAACCTGCTGCCGCGCATCCGCTTCGGCTCCGAGGTCACCGAGGCCGCCTACGACGACGAGACCGGCACCTGGACCGTGCGGCTCGCCGACGGCGCCGAGCTCACCTGTGACGTGCTGATCTCCGCGGTCGGGCAGCTCTCCCGCCCCGCGCTGCCCGCCATCCCCGGCATCGAGAGCTTCCGCGGGCAGTCCTTCCACTCCGCGGAGTGGGACCACGAGGTGGAGCTGACCGGCAAGAAGGTCGCGGTGGTCGGCACCGGCGCCAGCGCCGTGCAGTTCGTGCCCGCCATCGCGCCGAGCACCGAGCGCCTCACGCTGTTCCAGCGCTCGGCGGCCTGGATCATGCCGAAGAACGACATCGAGTACTCGCGGCTGCACCACGCCATCTTCCAGCTGCTCCCGGTGACCAGGCTGGCCGAGCGGCTCTGGTTCTGGACCTTCTGCGAGTTCCTCTCGCTCGCCCTGGTCGACGTCCCGCCGATCCGGAAGCTGGTGACCTGGATCGGCATGCGCCAGCTGCGCAAGCAGGTGGCCGACCCGGAGCTGCGCGCCAAGCTCACCCCGGACTACCCGGCGGGCTGTAAGCGCGCGCTCTTCTCCAACGAGTACCTGCCCGCGCTCACCGCGCCGAACGTCCGGGTGGAGACCACCGGCATCGCCGGAATCGAGCCGGAGGGGGTGCGCACCGCCGACGGCGAGCTGCACGAGGCCGACGTGATCGTCTACGGGACCGGCTTCAAGGGCACCGAGTTCCTGTGGCCCATGAAGATCCGCGGGCGCGGCGGGCGGAAGCTGGAGGACGACTGGGCCGACGGCGCCCGCGCCTACAAGGGCATCACCGTGCCCGGCTACCCGAACCTGTTCCTGGTGTACGGCCCGAACACCAACCTCGGCGTCGGCTCGATCGTCTACATGATCGAGTCGCAGGCGAGCTACATCCGGCAGGCGCTGGAGCGGCTCGCTCCGTACGCAGGCCGCGTGCTCGACACCCGCACCGACAAGGCTGCCGACTTCGACGCCGGGCTGCAGAAGCGCCTGGACCGCACGCCGTGGAACTTCTGCGGCAGCTGGTACCGCAGCGCGAACGGGCGGATCACCAACAACTGGCCGGGCACCGTCCTCAGCTACCGCATGCAGACCCGCAAGTTGAACCCGGCCGACCACCCCCTGCTCCCGGTCGGAGCGAAGGAGCTCTCCCGATGACATTCGACTACGACGTGCTGATCGTCGGCTCCGGCTTCGGCGGCAGCGTGAGCGCGCTGCGGCTCACCGAGAAGGGGTACCGGGTCGGCGTGGTCGAGGCGGGGCGCCGCTTCGCCGACCACGAATTCGCCAAGACCTCGTGGCGCGCCAACAAGTACCTGTGGGCGCCGTGGGCCAAGTTCTACGGCATCCAGCGGCTCACCCTGCTCGACGACACCCTGATCATGAGCGGCTCCGGCGTCGGCGGCGGCTCCCTGGTCTATGCCAACACGCTGTACGAGCCGCCGGAGAAGTTCTTCGCGGACCGGCAGTGGGCGCACATCACCGACTGGAAGTCGGAGCTGCTGCCCTACTACGACCAGGCCAAGCGGATGCTCGGCGTCACCACCAACCCGGCCACCACCGCCACCGACCGCATCCTGCGCGAGGTGGCCGAGGACATGGGCGTCGGCGACTCCTACCAGCGCACCCCGGTCGGCGTGTTCTTCGGCGGGCCGGGCACCAGGCCGGGCCAGGACGTGCCAGACCCGTTCTTCGGCGGCGCGGGCCCGGCCAGGCGCACCTGCACGCACTGCGGCGAGTGCATGACCGGATGTCGGCACAACGCCAAGAACAGCCTGGTCAAGAACTACCTCTACCTGGCAGAGCAGGCCGGGGCGGTGGTGCACCCGCTGACCACCGTCACCGACGTGCGGCCGCTCTCCGGCGGGGGGTACGCGGTCGAGACGGTCGGCACCGGGCGGGTGCTGCGCCGGAAGAAGCGCACCTTCACCGCCGAGCAGGTGATCTTCTCCGCGGCGGCGCTCGGCACCCAGCGGCTGCTGCACAAGCTGCGCGACAGCGGGTCGCTGCCGGACATCTCGCCGCGGCTCGGGTTCCTGGCGCGCACCAACTCCGAGGAGTTGCTCGTCGTGCGCACCCGCAAGGACGACACCGACTTCACCAAGGGCGTCGCGATCACCTCCTCCATCCACCCCGACGCCGACACGCACATCGAACCGGTGCGCTACGGCAAGGGAAGCAACTCCATGGCGCTGATCGGCACCGCCATGGTGGACGAGGTGGACGGCGTCTCCAAGGGCAGGCTGTGGTGGCGGCAGATGGTGCGCAACCGGCGCGACTTCGCGCGCATGCACAGCCCGCGGCGCTGGTCCGAGCAGATGATCGGGCTGCTGGTGATGCAGTCGCTGGACAACTCGATCACCACCTACACCAAGCGCGGGCTGCTCGGCCGCCGGAAGATGCGCACCAAGCAGGGTGAGGGCGCGCCCAACCCGACCTGGATCCCCGCCGGGCACGAGGTGGCGAACCGGATCGGCGAGAAGATCGACGGCTTCCCCTCCGGCGCCATCAGCAGCCTGTTCAACATCCCGATGACCGGGCACTTCATCGGCGGCTGCGTGATCGGCGACTCGCCGGAGAGCGGCGTGGTCGACCCGTACCACCGGCTGTACGGGTACCGGGGGCTGCACGTGATCGACGGCTCGACGATCACCGCGAACCTCGGGGTGAACCCGTCGCTGACCATTACCGCGCAGTCCGAGCGGGCGGTCGCGCTCTGGCCGAACAAGGGCGAGGCCGATCCGCGGCCCGCGCTCGGCTCGGCGTACCGGCGGATCCAGCCGGTGGCGCCGCGCAAGCCGGTGGTGCCGGAGACCGCGCCGGGGGCGCTGCGGCTGCCGCTGGTGGAGATCACCAGCAAGGGCAAGCCGGTTCCCGCGGGGGAGTAGGTCGTAACCGAAGGGGCGTCCGGGTCGGCGGGCGCCCCTTCGGCGTGTCGCGCGGGCCGTGCTCCCGGACAGCAAGTGACCCGTGATTCTGCCCGGATTCGCCCGCGCCCAGGAGATCGATGCTGTTCAGGGGGGCTGTCGATCAGTTCTACCGAAACCGTTCGACGCCGCGCGCGCCGTTGATAGTCTGAATGCGTTCCGACTATCACATTGCGGTGTTCGAGGAGGTCGTGGTGGTCGCATCGATCGCATCGAGCACCCGAACCCTCGGGCGCGGGGTCCGGCTCGGGGTGCGGGCCACCGCGCTCATGGGGTACGACCTGGCGCGCGGGCGTTTTCCGCTGCGCGAGGCGCTGGTCCAGGCCTGGTTCTTCACCTCGGTCTCGATGTTGCCCGCGATTCTGATCTCACTGCCCATGGGCGTCGTCATCGCGGTGCAGGTCGGCAGCATCACCGAGAACATCGGCGCGGGCTCGATGGCGGGGGCGGTCGGCGGCATGGGGGTCATGCAGCAGATCGCGCCGCTGGCGGCGGCGCTGCTGGTCGGCGGGGCCGGTGCCTCGGCCATCGCCTCCGACCTCGGCGCCCGTACGGTGCGCGAGGAGATCGACGCGCTGCGCACCATGGGCATCGACCCGCACCGCAGGCTCGTGGCTCCGCGCATCCTGGCCATGACGGTGGTCGCGCCCATGCTGGCCGTGCTCGTGATTCTGATGAGCATCCTGGCCGGTTTCTTCGTCGCCTCGGTCGGCCAGGGCGTCGCGCCCGGCTCGTACTGGCTCTCCTTCGGCAGCTTCGCCACCGTGACCGACCTGATGATCTGCCTGGGCAAGTCGGCGGTCTTCGGCTACCTGGTCGCGGTGATCGCCGGGCAGCGCGGGCTGGAGGCGGGCGGCGGGCCGAAGGGCGTCGCCGACTGCGTGAACGCCGCGGTGGTGCTCGGCATGCTGGCCTGCCTGGTGGTGAATCTGGTGATCACCCAGCTGGTGCTGCTCTTCCTGCCCATGGGGTTCCTGTGACCGCCGCGGCGCCCGGCGGCGGGCGGGTCAGCAGGCCGTCGGCCTACCGGCCGACCGGGCTGCGCTGGACCAGGCGGCTGCGGCGCGGCTGGGAGCCACTGGAGGAGCTGGGTTTCCAGCTGCGCTTCGGGGTGGCGGCGGTGCTCGGGATCGGGCACGCGCTGCGCAACTACCGGAGGCAGACGGTCGCCGTCTTCACCGACCTGGCCTGGGGTAACGGCCGCTCGGTGATCGTCGGCGGCGGGGTGGCGCCGGTGCTGGTGATCATGGGCGTCGTCGCCGGGGCGATGATCGGCATCCTCGGCTTCACCGCGCTGGACATGCTCGGCATGGGGCCGCTGGCCGGGGCCATGTCGGCGCTGGCCAACCCGCGCGAGCTGGCGCCGCTGGTGGCCGCGGTCGGGTTCGCCGCGCAGGCCGGGTGCCGGATGACCGCCGAGATCGGCGCCATGCGCATCTCCGAGGAGATCGACGCGCTGGAGGCGCAGGCCATCGACCCGATCCCGTACGTCGTCTCCACCCGGCTGATCGCGGCGGTGATCACCGTGGTCCCGGTCTACCTGATCGCGCTCGCGCTCGGCTTCTTCACCACCGACCTGGTGGTGACGGTGGTGCAGGGGCAGGGCTCGGGGGCGTTCGGGCACTACTTCCGGATGTTCGTGAGCGGCCCGGACCTGGCCTTCTCGCTGCTCAAGGTGGTGGTGTTCGTGCTGCTGGTCACCGCGGTCCACGCCTACCAGGGGTTCTACGCCACCGGCGGGCCGGAGGGGGTCGGCATCGCCTCCGGGCGGGCCATCCGGGCCAGCCTGGTGCTGATCGCGATGAGCGACATGGCGCTCACCATCGCGATCTGGGGGTTCGACACCGATATCGGATTCACGGGGTGAGCGGGCGATGAGCCGGGCGAGAAGTTTCGCGGTGCGCGGGCCGGGCCGGGCCGGGCTGCGGCTGCGCGGGCTGGTGCTGCTGGTCGCGCTGGTGCTGCTGACCGGGGCGGTCTGGCGCACGCTGGAGCCGAGCCGGGACGGGCAGGTCGAGTTCGACCTGGTGGTCTCCGGGCTCGGTGACGGCGCCGGGCCCGGCACCCCGATCCGGCTGCGCGGCATGGCGATCGGCGAGGTGGTCGAGGTGCGGCCGGTCGGTGTGCAGCGGCACCGGCTGACCGTCGGGGTGGACGCGGAGCGGCTGCCCGAGCTGAGCACGACCACCCGGCCGCGATTCGTCTCGGCGACGGTCTTCGGCTCCACCGCACTGGAGCTCACGCCCATGCCGGGCGGGGCGCCGCTCGCCGCGGGCGCGGTGCTGGAGCCGGCGGAGCGGGTCGACAACTTCACCGTCACCCGGATCCTGCGCGAGTCGAACCGGGCCGTCGGCGACATCCTCACCGAGCGGCTCGCGGTCTCGCTGGAGAACGCGGCCGGGCTCACCGAGGCGGGCGCGCCGCTGCTCACCTCGGCGCTGCTGCTGGCCCGCAGTTGGCAGCGCGCCCAGCAGGTGCCGCTCGGGCAGGTGCTGAGCACCACCGCCGACGTCACCGAGGGCGTCGCCGCGTTCGGGCCGTCGGCGCTCGGCATCCTCACCGCGCTCGCCTCGGTCGAGGAGCTGGACGACGACGCCGCCACCAAGCAGGCGTCGGCCACCATCTCCGAGGTCTCCAACCTGGTCTTCGCCTTCGCGGGCGAGCTGGTCGGCGCGCTCGGGCCGATGGCGAACGCGGTGGACATGCTGCTGGACATGGTGATCCCGCTGAACCAGGCCATGCGCGGCGTCACCCCCGGCCACGTCGAGGCGCTGCTGGCCGGGTTGGACGGCGCGCTGCAGAACCGGGACGGGCAGATCACGCTGAACACCGAGATCGTGCTCGGGGGGCCGCGATGAGGACGCCGCGCGGCGCCGCCGTGCGCCTGACCCTGCTGCTGCTCGTGGTGATCGGCATCGTCACCCTGGTCGTGCAGGCCATCGAGCGCCCGGTCGGCGGCGAGACCCGCGGCTACGAGGCGGTCTTCGGCGACGTCTTCGGGCTGCGCGCGAACGCCGACGTGCGGCTGCGCGGCGTCCAGGTCGGCAAGATCACCGACGTCGAGCTGACGCCGGAGCACACCGCGCTGGTGCGCTTCACGCTGCTCACCGAGTACCCGCTGCGCAGCACCGACCAGGTTGCCATCCGCTTCCAGAACCTCACCGGCCAGCGCTACCTCGCGATCACCAGGGAGGGCGACGGCGCGGAGCTCGCACCCGGCGAACCGGTCCGCAACACCGTCGACTCCTTCGACATCACCACCGTCTTCAACGGGCTGCGCCCGCTGCTGAACGAGGCCGACCCCGAGGTCTACAACCGCTTCCTCACCAATGTGGTCGCCATGATCGACGGCACCGGCGGCGACCCGGCCCCGCTGCTCCGCGACGTCGCCGCGCTGGCCTCCTACGCCGAGGACCGCACCGCCGTGATCAGCACCATCGTCGCCAACCTCGACCAGCTGTCGCAGCGGCTGCGCGGGCGCTCGGCGAACCTGGAGAACATCCTGCGGGTCTTCCACTCCATCTTCATGCCGGTCGCCGGCCGGATGGAGGAGTTCCTCTCGCTGATGGACAAGGGCTCGGTGGAGATGAGCGAGGTGGTGCGCACCGCCGACGCGCTCGCGCTGCTGCTGCTCGGCGCCCGCGACTCCTCGGACGCGCTCACCGAGCGGATCCGGCTCGCCATCCCGGACACCACCGAGGCGGTGCGCTCGCTCTCCCAGCTGCCCGGGCTGCTGGAGTCGCTGAACGCGCTCATCCCGTCCGAGGAGCCGGACCGGCAGTGCGCGCACGGCGCCTTCCCGATGCCGGTCGACGCCACGGTGCTGCTGCACGGCCGCGCCCTGACCGTCTGTGCGGGTGCGCCGTGATGACCGGCCGCGGCTCGCGGTCCGCGATGGCCGCTCGGGAGGGAGGAGCGCCGTGACCGTCCGTGTGCGGAGGAGCGCCATGACCTTCGGCGCGGAGGAGGCGACGCCGCGCTCCCAGCTGATCTGGGCGCTGCTCAGCGTCGTCGTGCTGACCGTCGGCTTCGCCACCGTCGGGGTGCTGTACCTGCGCCCGCCCGGCTCGGTCACGCACCACCTGTCGCTGCCGGAGAGCGGCGGGCTGAAACCGGGCGACGGGGTGCGGATCGCCGGGGTCGCGGTCGGCCGGGTGCTCTCCGTCGAGCTGGCCGACGCGCACGTCGACGTCGCCTTCGAGGTCGACGCGGCGCACCGGCTCGGCGACGCCACCGCCGTCGACGTCCGCATGCTCACCCCCGTCGGCGGGCTCTACCTGGCCCTGCTGCCCGCGGGCGACGGGGTGCTGCACGGTGCCATCCCGGCCGAGCGGGCCCGGCTCCCGTTCGTGGTGAACGACCTGCTGCCGGAGACGGTCCGGGTGACCGACCGCGCCGACACCGCCGCGCTGCGCGCCACCCTGGAGGGCTCGGCGGCCGCGCTCACCGGCGCGCCCGGCGCGGTGCGGGAGTCGGTCACCGCGCTGAGCACGGTGATCGGGGCGCTGGCCGAGCAGCGCACCCAGGTGCAGGACCTGCTGTCGCTCTCCAACGAGTACCTGGCCACCGTGCACGACAACGAGCAGCTCGCCACCGAGGTGATCCGCGCCTACGCCATCCTCGGCCCGCAGATCGTGGCCGCCCGGTCCAAGGTGGAGATCTTCGCCGACAAGGTGACCGCGGTGGTCGGGCTGCTCTTCGACTTCCTCAGCGGCCCCTACGCCGAGAAGCTGGAGCCGCTGTTCTTCCCGCTGGAGGAGAGCCGCGACCTGAGCGTCCGGCTGCTCGCCGACACCGACCGCATGATCGACGCGCTCACCGGCACGCTCGGGCAGCTGGCCGCGGTGGCCGGGCCAGAGGGGACCGCGCTGATCGACCAGAGCGGGCTGACCGTCCAGCGGCCGGACGTGTGCCTGCCGGTCCCGGGAGCGGGGTGCTGAGATGAGCGTTCGGGTCGGGCTCGGGATCGTGCTGGTCGCCGCGGTGGCCGCGACCGGCGCCGCGGTCGGGGTGGACTGGGGGGCGGGGGAGACCCGTGCGGTCTGCGCCGAGTTCGACACCACCTACGGGCTGTACGAGGACGCCGCGGTGACCATCCGCGGGGTGCCGGTGGGGTCGGTCTCGGCGCTGGAGCCGGAGGGCGATCGGGTCCGGGTGCGGATGCGCATCGGCGCCCGGCCGCTCCCCGCCGACGTGCGCGCGGTGGTGGTGAACTCCTCGCTGCTCACCGACCGGCGGGTCGAGCTGGTGAACGCCGACTACCCGGGCGGGGCGCTGCTGCCGGAGGACCGCTGCATCGCGAAGGAGCGCACCGAGACCCCGCTCAGCGTCTCCACCGCGCTGCGCTCGTTCACCGGGCTGCTCGACGAGATGACCAGGCCGGGGCCGGACGGGGTTCCGCCGCTGCAGGCGGTGCTGGCCGGGGCGGACCGGGAGCTCGGCGGGCTCGGCCCGCAGCTGCGCGAACAGCTGCGCGCGCTGGCCGAGCTCACCTCGTCCCCGGACATCTTCATGGGCGAGCTGGGCGCGGTGCTGGACAACTCCGCCGCGCTTACCACCTTCCTGACCAGGGAGTGGGGCGACATCACCACCACGCTCACCACCTTCGGGCCCGGGCTGGAGCTGCTGGAGAGCAGCCTGGTGATCGTCAAGACCATGGTCGGGAAGCTGGCGGCCGCGGTCGAGCCGATGGATCGGCTGTTCAACCAGCACTTCCCGTACCTGATGGACATGCTGGAGTCGTCGATCCCGGCGGTGACGCTGGCCCGGGTGCGCGCCGAGGAATCGCAGGACGTGCTGAACACGGTGCCGGGGGTCATGGCGATGCTGCGGGCCATGATCGGGCAGGCGGGGGTCGAGGTCGGGTACCGGGGGCCGGAGGTCGTCCTCGCCGGTGATCCGGCCGCGCTCTGCGCCGGGGTCCCGGAGTGCGCGCCGCTCTCCGGGGCGGCGGCGCAGATGCCGTTGCCGCAGGCGGTGTTCGCGATCGCGGGAGGTGCGCGATGAGCGTGCGAGCGGGCGGAGGCGAGGTGCCGCCGCGGCCGGAGGGGATCGCGGCGACCGGGCCCCGCTCCGGTGACAGCGCCTGCGGGTGGCTCCGCTCGATGCGAGTCTCCGCGCACGGGTTCCCGGCCGTGGGGCGGGTGCGGCGGAGGACGGCGAGCCGGATCGGTGCGCGGGTCGTGGTGCTGGTCGCCGTGGTCGCGGCGGTTCTGGCGGGCTGTGGCTTCGACCCCTCCGACCACGCGCTGCCCGGCACCGGCGTCGACGGCCCCACCTACCGGCTGGAGCTGGAGTTCGACTCGCTGCTGAGCCTGCCCGCCGGGGCGGCGGTGCGCAGCGACGGCGCCGAGGTCGGGACGCTGCGCGGGATCGAGCTCGCCCCGCACGCGGCGATCGCGCGCATCGAGGTGCGCGCGGACGCCCGCTTCCCGCGCGGCACCCGCGCCGAGCTGCGGCAGACCACCGTGCTCGGCGACATCTACCTGGCGCTGCTTCCCCCGCTCGACGGCGGCGCCGACCTGCTGCGCGACGGCGACACCATCCCGCTGCGCGACACCGACCCCGGCCCGCAGCTGGAGCAGATCCTGGACCGGATGGCCATGTTCGTCAACGGCGGCAGCCTCACCCGCATGCAGGACGCGATCGAGCAGCTCAATGCCGCGCTCCCCGCCGACCCGGCCGAGACCGCCGAGCTCAGCGGCAGGCTCGCCGCCGACCTCGGCACCACCGCCGACCACATCCCGGACCTGGACCGCATGCTCACCGCCACCGACGCCACCACGGCGCGGCTGCACGAGATGCGCGACGAGGTCGGCTTCCTGTTCTCCGAGACCGCGAAGCGCAGGCTCGGCCGGGTGCCCGAGTTCATGACCGCGGTGCTCAATGTCGTCATCGACGTCAGCACCCTGACTACCGGCCTGGACTGGACGATTCCCCGGCTGCCGCACCTCAACGTCTCCCTGGAGCAGTCCGCCGCGCTGCTCCGCGAGCCCTCCGCCGACCCGCGGGTCTGGGTGGGCAGCGGGGCGCGGATCCCGGAGCTGATGTCGGGCAAGACCATCCCGTTCCTCACCGACCCCGCGATCGACGTGCGCACCGTGCGGGTCGAGGGCCGGCCAGAGGTCGATGCCGCGGTGCTGCTGCGGTTGATCGGAGCTGCGCCGTGACCCGCATTCCTGCTTGGCTCTCCGGACTCGTCCTGACCGTGGTGACCGCGCTCGGCGGCGGTTACCTCGCCGTCGGCGTGCTCGGCAACGACCCGACCGTCGAGCGCCGCAGCGCCGAGGTGCTGATGGCGCACGCCGCCGGGCTGCGGGCCGGGTCCGAGGTGGTGTACCGCGGGGTCGACATCGGGACCGTGCAATTCGTGCGGAGCGTGCGCGACGGGGTCCGGGTGGGGATCGAGTACGACGCCGCCTACCGCATCCCCGCCGACAGCGCGCTCGCCGTCGAGAACCTCTCGGCGCTCGGCGAACCCGTCTTCGCCTTCCTGCCCGGCGCCGACACCGGCAGCCACCTGCCGGACGGCGCGCAGCTCACCGGCACCGTCGAGGCGCCGACCGCGGTGCCGGAGCTGCTCGCGGGCACCTCGACGCTGCTCGACCAGGTCGACTCGGCCGCGGTGAGCAGGCTGGTCGAGACCTTCGCGACCGCGGTGGACGGCGCGGGCGCGGTGACGCCCGCGCTCGCCCGCGCCGCCGACCTGCTCGCGCAGACGCTCGCCAGGCACCAGCCCTCGCTCGACATCGTGCTGCGCGACCTCATGCGGCTGATGCCCGAGCTCGGCTGGGTCAAGCCGGTGCTGACCGCGGCGCCGCCGCAGCTGGACAAGTTCGGCGACACGCTCGGCGTCTCCTACGAGTACCTGTTCGAGGGGTCGGTGCTGCTCCGCGGCGAGGAGGTGCTCGGCTCGTGGCGCGCCGAGGAGGCGCAGCTCGTCGACTTCCTGCGCCGCTTCGCCCCCGAGCTCGGCGCGCTCGGCGTCGCGCTGCGCCCCGTCACCACCGCCACCGGCCCCGTCCTCGGCGCCGTCGACATGGCCACCCTGCTCGACCAGGCCCTCACCTCCCTCCCCGGCGACCGCCTCCGCATCACCCTCGCCCCGCCCGCCCCCGAAGGACCCCGATGAGCCCGCACCCGCCCGCCCCCGACGGCCCCGACCCCGCCCCCACCGCCCCGCACCGTGCGGGTGCGGCCACTGAGTCCTCGGACCCGGAGCCGGCAGAGCGCGGGGATGGCGA
Source organism: Nocardia sp. NPDC057353 (assembly GCF_042667085.1). Taxonomy (NCBI): domain Bacteria; kingdom Bacillati; phylum Actinomycetota; class Actinomycetes; order Mycobacteriales; family Nocardiaceae; genus Nocardia; species Nocardia sp. NPDC057353. Next base: position 46,592 of record NZ_JBHVAK010000044.1, on the reverse strand, counting down.
GAAGGCCGGTGTGGTCGGCAAGGAGACCGGTGTGGTCGGCACGAAGACCGGTGTGGTCGGCACGAAGACTGACGCGGACAGCAACGAGACCGACGCGGACAGCGCGAATACCGACGCGGGCAGCAAGGACACCGACGCGGTCGGTACCCGCACAGACAAGTCGAGCGGCGCTACAGCGCCAGGCGATATGGGCGGCACGGTGAACGCACCCTTGCTCAGAGCAGCCCTGAACCGCACGTTCCTGACAGCGACCACAGCCATCGCCACCGCAGCAGCCATCGTCTTCGGAACCCTCTGGGCAACAGACAATTCCGCCGAAGAACTCGACACCCTGCGAACAAACCTCGCCACGGACGAAGCAGCCGAAAAAGCCGCCTCGACCTACGCCCTGAACGTCTCCCAGGTCGACCCCACCGACATCGAAGGCTGGCGAAAACAGCTGCAAACCGAGGTCACCCCCGACCTCGCCCCCAAACTCTCGGCAGCGGTGGACGTCGTCGGCCCCTGGCTCACCCAGATGGAGTACACCTCCACCGCCGAGGTCCTGGCGGCAGACGTGAGCGCCCGCGAGGGCGACCTCTACACCGTCCAGGTCTTCGTCGACATGAAGTCCCGCAGCCGCCAGACCCCCGACGGCGTCACCGCGACCGCCGCCTACACCGTCACCCTCGACCGCGCCGCGAACTGGACCATCACCGACGTCGGCGGCGTCACCCCCGACCTCCCCGGCCCAGCACCCCGCTGATCGCGGCCCCCGTCCCGACCCCAGGAGAACCCCATGACCACAGCAAGCCGCAAGCCCCCCGTCGCCTCGGTCACCCCCATCCACGACGACGACGAGATCGAACTGATCTCCCCGGACTCGCTGACCGCGGAGATGGTCGGCCACTGGACCTACCTCATGATGGAGGCCGCCGCCTTCGCCATGCAGGGCCTGCACCCGGTCATCCGCGACGTCACCGACAAGTACTCGGTCGCCCGCACCGACCCGATGGGCCGCGCCATCCGCTCGGTCGACTCGGTGCTGCGCTGGACCTACGGCGGCCCCGAGGCCATCGCCGAGGGCAGGCGGCTGCGCTCCCTGCACGAACCGCTGAAGATGCGCAATGCCGAGGGCAAGCAGATCAGCGCGCTGAACCCGGCCGCCTACCAGTGGGTCATCGCGACCGCCTACATCACCACCGCCAAGGCGGGCCCGCTGCTGCTCGGCCGCGAGTTCACCACGGACGAGCTGGACGGCCTGCTCGCCGACAACATCAAGATCGCGCGCATCCTGCAGGTGCCGATGAAGGGCTACCCGCAGACCCGCGCCGAGTTCGACACCTACTACGAGCACATGGTCACCGAGGTGCTGAACGCCACCGACCTGCAGCGCCGCGAGTACGCCGAGCTCCGCACCGGCGACCTGGAGCAGCTGCGCAAGCTGCCCTTCCCGCTGAACCGGGTGGCCAGGGCCGCGCTCATGCCGATGCTGCGCTTCAACTACCTCTCCCTGGCCGGGCTGCTCGACCCCCGGCTGCGCGACATGATGGGGCTGACCTGGAGCGACGAGGAGCAGCGCACGCTGGAGCGGATCTACGCGGTGATCCGCTTCGCCTACCGGGTGCTGCCGGAGCGGCTCACCTACTTCCCGATCGCCTACCACGCGCGCCAGCACCACCGGGCCATCCAGAAGATGAAGGTGCGCGAGCTGAAGTCCGCCGCCTACAAGGTGCGGCCGAAGCAGGTCTAGCTGTCCGGGAGATTCCCGCACCCGGTGCGGGAATCTCCCGGCGCTACCCGCCCTCGCCGGGGTGCGGGAAGAGCAGCGGCGCGAGGTGCCGTCTCGCGAACTCCCGCGCCGCGTCGGCGTCGGTGAGCGGCAGCGCGCCGTGCGGGTTGGAGATGATCGACATGACGAGCCGGACGAAGAGCTCGGCCACCACGTGCGCGTCGAACCGGCCCAGCTCGCCGCGCGCCTGCCAGTACTCGATGTACTGCGCGAAGAGCAGCCGCCCCTGCTCGATGAACTCGTCGCCGGTGAGGAAGTCGGCGAGCTCGGTCGCCGCCGAGGAGACCCGCAGGCTGCGGGTGAGCAGCCGCGGCGCCGTCGCCTCGGTGACGTAGGCGGCGAAGATCTCGGCCAGCCCGCTCACCGGGCCCGCGGAGTCGCGCAGCGCCTGCACCACGACCACCCCGACCCGCTGCGACTCCGCCATGAGCGCGTACCGCACCAGCGCCGACTTGGTCCCGAAGCGCCGGTAGACGGTGGCGACCCCGACGCCCGCCCCCTCGGCGATCCGCACCATCGTGGTCTCCTCGAAGCCGACCTCGGCGAAGCAGTCGCGCGCCGCGTCCACGATGCGCCGCGACTTCGGCTCCAGCGCGGTGAGCGCGGCCCAGGAGCGGGCCACCGCGGCGAGCGCCGCCATGGCCGCCTCGTCCTCGTCGGCGGTCGGGGCGTCCGGGCTGGCCTTCATCGCCGGAAGCCTACCGGCCCGGCGCGCTCCCGCGGCGCGCCGACGGTGAGAAGGTATGCCCGCCAGCTTCTCAAAGTGATAGTCTGGAGGCGTTGAACTATCACACGGTGCCGCTCGGTGCGGCCCAGGATCGCCGACGGGGGCTTCCCATGACGACGAACGCAACGGTGCCCGTTGTCCCGCACGGCAGCAGCGCCCCACCGGCGGCCGGATCGCGGGTCCGCCCCGAGATGCTGACGGAGTTCCGTAAGCACACCGGCAGCGCGCTCGGCGGTGTCTTCGGCGGCGCCGCCTTCGACCAGGTCGCCCTGGTTCCGGTCGCGGCCGCGGTGGACCGCACCGGCCGCTTCGCCGAGAACTTCGCCGATCGCGGGATGCGCAGCGGCCTCTCGGCGCTGCTCTCCTTCTGGGGCGACCCGGTGGACCGGCAGGCCGAGGCCGACTGGCTCAAGGAGCGGCACCGAGAGGTGCGCGGCCTCGGGCAGGGCGAGTACGCCGACGTCCGGTACAGCGCGCTCAACCCGCAGACCTGGATCTGGGTCGCGATCAGCGGAGTGTTCCTCTCGCTCAACACCTTCACCCCGAGCACCGGGCACGTGCTGCGGGCGGAGGAGAAGGAGGCCGCCTACCAGCTCATCCGGGAGAGCTTCCGCGGGCTCGAGCTGGCTTCGCGCGGCGGCAAGCTCCCGCCCGACCTGGCCTCGGCCGAGCAGTACTACGAGCACATGGTGGAGCACGAGCTGAAGGCGAGCCCGTTCCTGGTCGAGCAGTTCGCCGGGCTGACCAGGCTGCCGCTGCCGACGCTCGGCATCTCGCCCGCCGCCAGGGCCGCCTTCACCCCGCTCTGGCTGCTGGTGCGCCCGCTGGTCGGGCACGTCATCCAGGTCTGCTCGGCGCAGGTCATGCACCCCGCGGTGCGGCGCATGGCCGGGTTCGAGCTGCTGCCACGGCACGACCGCGAGTTCGCGCTCTACCGCTGGGTGCTGCGCACCGCGTGGCGGCTCCTGCCGGACCGCTCGAAGCTGGTGCCGCTGGCGCACAACCGATTGCAGTACGAGAAGCTCGTCGCCGTGCACAAGCGGTACGCCCTCGATTCCTTCGCGCCGCCGGAGCGCTCCGGCGGGTGCCCGATGTAGCGATAGCGGAGCCGATCGTGTCTATCAAGTCTGCCGACGAGCCCGCGGGAGCGCAGCCCGGTATTGCCGTGCCGCCGACCGGGGTCGAGCCCGTGACCACGCCGGACCCGGTCCTCGCCGGGCCGTCCGCCAGTCTCGCGCCGCCCGCGAGCGCGGCGCCGGACGCGAGTTCGGCGCCGGACGCGAGCCGGCGGGTGCAACCGCGCCCCTGGGGCCCGGACTCCATGAGCTGGAAGCGCGGCATCGCCTGGCGCACGGCGCTGGCGAGCCGCGCCACCCTGCTCATGCAGGTCGCGCACCCCGTCGTCGGCGCGGGCGTCGCCGACCACTCCGAGTTCCTGAAGGACCGCTGGGGCCGCATCACCTCCACCGCCGCCGCGGCCCGCCGCTTCAGCGGCCTCGACGGCGAACAGGCCGCGCTCGACGAGGGCGCCCGCCTGCGCCGCCTGCACCGCGACATCGGCGGCACCGACGCCAAGGGCCGCGCCTACCACGCCCTCGACCCCGAGGCCTACCTCTGGGTCGCCGCCACCGGCTACTGGGCGGGCAGCGCCATCCGCCGCCTGCACGGCGCCGAATTCGACGCCGCCACCGAGGACCAGCTCTACCGCGAGTGGACCGACCAGGCCCGCGTCCTGCGCATCCCCGAGCGCGTCATCCCCGCGGGGCGTCCCGAGTTCTGGACCTGGTTCGACCACATCGTGAACGACGTCCTGGAGCGCAACTGGACCACCGACCTCCTCATCGAGCTCGACCGCCAGCCCATGCCCCCGCACCCGAATTTCCGCCTACCGAAACCGATCTGGAACATCCCCGCCCTCCCGATGGCCGCCCTCCTCCGCCTCACCACCGTCGGCTACCTCCCCCCGGTCCTCCGCGAGCGCCTCGGCCTCACCTGGGACTACCCCCGCGCCGCCCGCTTCGCCGCCGTCGTCGCCGTCACCGACGGGCTGGATCGCGTTCTCCCCGAACGCATCCGCTACCCCCTCTCGGCCCGCACGGGGTGATGCGGAGGGTCAGCTGCTCGCCGCCCCGGCGAACGGAGTGCCGCCCGCGACGCGAACCGGCCGATTCGGGTGCCGCCACAACCCCTTCCGCTCGAGCACGGGCAACACCCCCTCGCCGAACCAGTACGCCTCCTCGAGGTGCGGATACCCGGAGAGGATGAAGTGGTCGATGCCGAGCGCGGCGTACTCCGCGAGCCGTTCGGCCACCTCCTCGTGCGACCCGACGAGCGCGGTTCCCGCACCACCGCGGACCAGGCCGACGCCTGCCCAGAGGTTGGGCGCGATCTCCAGCCGGTCGCTGCTGCCGCCGTGCAGTTCGAGCATGCGCCGCTGGCCTTCGGATTCGCTGCGGCGCAGGTTGGCCTGGATGCGTTCGATGTCGGCGGGGTCGATCCCGGCGAGCAGCCGGTCCGCCTCGGCCCAGGCGGCTTCGCTGGTGTCGCGGCTGATGACGTGAATGCGGAGGCCGAAGTCGACGACCCGGTTCTCGGCGGCGGCCAAGCCGCGGATCCAGTCGAGTTTGGCGGCGACGGCGGCCGGCGGCTCGCCCCAGGTCAGGTAGGTGTCGGCGAAGCGGGCGGCGATCGGGCCCGCGGGTTGCGAGGAGCCGCCGAAGAAGACGGGTGGGAGGGGGTCGGGGCGGTTGGCGAGCAGGGCGCCCTCGACGCGGAGGTGTTCGCCGACGAAGGTGAACGGGTCGGTGGCGGTCCACAGCGAGCGCACGATGTGCAGGAACTCGCCGGTGCGGGCGTAGCGCTGCTCCTTGTCCAGGAAGTCGCCGTAGGCGCGCTGCTCGTGCTGCTCGCCGCCGGTGACGACATTGAGCAGCAGCCGCCCCGCGGAGTGCCGCTGGAAGGTGGCAGACATCTGCGCGGCCAGCGTCGGGCTGACCAGGCCGGGGCGGAAGGCGACCAGGAACTTCATCGTGCGCGTGGTCTCCACGAGCATGGCGGTGGTGAGCCAGGCGTCCTCGCACCAGGCGCCGGTGGGGGTGAGCACCGCCTCGAAGCCGTTGTCCTCGGCGGCGGCGCCGATCTGGTTCAGGTAGCGCAGGCTCGCGGGGCGGTCACCGGACATGAAGGTGCCGTGGCCGCCCGCGACCAGGCCGCGGGAGTCGCCGTAGGTCGGCAGGAACCAGTGGAAGGACAGGCTCATGGACGCAGTGTCGCCGGGGGCGCGACCGGGGCGCACGGGTTGCGCTCAGCGGGGTTTTTTCGAGGTAACTAGACGTAACTAGAGATAACACGTACCCTTCGTCACCATGACTCACGTCGATGTCCTGATCGTCGGCGCCGGGCTCTCCGGCATCGGGGTGGCGAGCCACCTGGTGCGCGAGGGCGCGGGCCGCAGCTTCCTGATCCTGGAGCGGCGCGCCGCCATCGGCGGCACCTGGGACCTCTTCCGCTACCCCGGCATCCGCTCGGACTCGGACATGTACACCTTCGGCTACGGCTTCCGGCCCTGGAACGGCACCAAGGTGCTGGCCGACGGGCCGAACATCCGCCGCTACATCTCCGACACCGCGCGCGAGCACGGCATCACCGAGCACATCCGGTTCGGCCGAAAGATGACGGCGGCGCGCTGGTCGAGCGCGGAGGCGCGGTGGACGGTGGAGGCCGTCGACGAGGCGACCGGCGCGGTCGAGACCGTCACCGCGAACTTCCTCGCCGGCGCCACCGGCTATTACGACTACGACCGCGGCTACCGCCCGCAGCTCCCCGGCGAGGAGCGGTTCACCGGCCGCTTCGTGCACCCGCAGCACTGGCCGGAGGACCTGGACGTGCGGGGCAAGCGGGTCGTGGTGCTCGGCAGCGGCGCCACCGCCATCACGCTGGTCCCCGCGCTGGCCGCGCGCGGCGCCGAGGTGACCATGCTGCAGCGCTCGCCCACCTACATCACCGCGCTGCCCGCCGACGACCCGGTCGCGGTGGCGCTGAAGAAGGCGCGCGTCCCGGACCGGGTCGCCTTCAAGGCCGGACGGACCCGCAATATCGCGCTGCAGCGCGCCAGCTACCGGCTCTCCCGGCGCAGCCCGGCGCTGGCGAAGAAGCTGCTGCTCGCCGCGGTGCGCGCACAGGTCGGCGACCTGGACATGCGGCACTTCACGCCCAGCTACGACCCGTGGGACCAGCGGCTCTGCGTGGTCCCGAACGGCGACCTGTTCCGCGTGCTGCGCAGCGGCGCGGCGCGGATCGCCACCGACCGGATCGACACCTTCACCCCGGGCGGCATCCGGCTCGCCTCCGGCGCGGAGCTCGAGGCCGACATCGTGGTCACCGCGACCGGGCTCACGGTCCAGATGCTCGGCGGCGCCGAACTCGAGGTGGACGGCGAGCCGGTGGTCGTGCGCGACCGGGTGGTCTACAAGGGCGCCATGCTGGACGGGGTGCCGAACTTCGTCATGGTGCTCGGCTACACCAATGCCTCCTGGACGCTCAAGGCCGACCTGGCCGCCGAGTACTTCTGCCGGCTCCTCGCGCACCTGGACGAGCACGGCTACCAGACCGTGGTGCCGGTGGCGCGCGACGGCGACCGCTCGCCGCACTCGATCATGGGCGCCGCGCTGACCTCGGGGTACATCGCCCGCGGCGACGCGGTGATGCCCCGGCAGGGGACGCGGGGGCCGTGGAAGGTGATCAACGACTACTTCCGCGACCGGGCATTCCTGCGCACCGGGCCGGTGGACGACGGGGTGCTGGAGTTCAGCCGGGTGCCCGCGGTGCGCCGCGCCACGGCGCCGGTGAGCTGAGCCCGGCCCCGCGCCGGCGAGGGGTCGGTGCGGGCGCCGGAGCGGCGCGGGACACACTGTCCCCATGCGCGTGGTGGTGGCGAACAGGGGCGAGGTGGCGGTCCGGATCCTGCGGACCGCCAGGGACCGGGGGTACGAGACCGCGGTGCTGCACACAGCGGCCGAGCGCGGCGGGCTGCCGGTGCGGCTGGCGGACCGGGCGGTCGAGCTGCCGGGGAGCGGGGCCGCGGGGTACCTGGACATCGCGGCGGTGGTCGCCGCCGCCGGTTCGGGGGCGCTGGTGCACCCCGGGTACGGATTCCTGAGTGAGAACGCCGAGTTCGCGGCCGCCTGCGCGGCGGCGGGGCTGACCTTTGTCGGTCCGTCGCCCGCTTCGCTGCGCACCTTCGGCGCCAAACCCGCCGCGCGCGCGGCGGCCGCCGCGGCGGGGGTTCCGGTGCTGCCCGCCACCGAGGCCGGGGCCGATCCCGACGCGGTGGCGCGGTTCCTGGCCGGGCATCCCGGCGGCGTCATGATCAAGGCAGTCGCGGGCGGCGGCGGGCGCGGGATGCGGGTGGTGCGCACCGCGGACGAGATCCCCGCGGCGTACGCGCGGTGCGCGGCCGAGGCGGCGGCCGGGTTCGGCGACGACACGCTGTACGCGGAGGCGCTGCTGCCCGCGGTGCGGCACATCGAGGTGCAGGTGGTGGCGGATGGGGCGCGGGCCGTCGCGCTGGGCGAGCGGGACTGCTCGGTGCAGCGGCACCGGCAGAAGCTGGTCGAGATGGCGCCCGCGGTGCTGCCCGACGGGCTGCGCGCCCGGCTGCACGCCGACGCGGTGCGGGTGGCGGCGGGGAGTCTCGGGGTGCTCACCGTCGAGTTCCTGGTGGCGGGGGCGGAGCACTACTTCCTCGAGGTGAATCCGCGGTTGCAGGTGGAGCACACGGTGACCGAGGAGGTGTTCGGGGTCGACCTGGTCGGGGTGCAGTTCGACCTGGCGCTCGGGGCGACGCTGACCGAGTTGGCGCTGCCGGAGCGGGGGCGCGGGTTCGCGGTGCAGGCGCGGGTCAATGCCGAGCGGATCACCGCCGAGGGGGCGGTGCTGCCCGGGACCGGCGTGCTCGGCCAGTTCGCGCCGCCGACCGGCGCCGGGGTTCGGGTGGACACCGCCGCCGGGCCGGGGCAGCGGGTGGACGCCGCCTTCGATCCGCTGCTCGCGAAGGTGATCGCGCGCGGCGGTACCCGGGAGGCGGCGCTGCTGCGCTGCGCCGACGCGCTCGGCGAGACGGTGATCGCCGGGCCGGACACGAACCTCGCGCTGCTGCGCGCCGTCCTCGCCCGGCTCGGCGGGGAGGAGCCGGTGGACACCGGGTGGTTCGAGCGGAACCTCGGTGAACTGCTCGCCGAGGCAGGAGAACTCGCGGAGCGCGCGGAATTCGACGCCGCCGAGACGGGGAGTGCCGCAATCGGCGGTGCCGCGCTCGAGGGCGTCGCGACCGGCGGTGCCGCGCTTGAGGGCGCCGCGACCGGCGGTGCCGCGCCGGGTGGTGTCGCGCCCGGCGGTGCCGCGCTCGAGGGCGCCGCGACCAGCCACGGCGCGAGCAGTGGTGCCGCGCCCGGCGATGCCGCGACCGAGCACGGCGCGTTCGGCGGAGCTGCGAGTGGCTCGGGTGGCGCACCCGCCCCGGGGCAGGCGCCCGGCGCCGAGACCCCGACCCTCCGCTCCCCGATGGGCGGCACCGTCGTCTCCCTCCCGACCCCGGGCACCCTCGTCCCGCCCGGCGCCGAACTCGCGGTGCTCGAGGCCATGAAGATGCAGCACGTCCTGACCGCCGAGACCGCGCTCCGCGTCACCGAGGTGCTGACCACACCGGGCACGGTTGTCGACCAGGGCACCCCGCTCCTCACCTGGACCCCCGAGTCCGATCTCGACCGGCACGCCGAGACCACCGACATCGACCTGGACCACATCCGCCCCGACCTCGCCGAGGTGCACGCCAGGCAGCACCGCACCACCGACGCCGCCCGTCCGGAGGCCGTCGCCAAACGCAGGCGGCTGAACCGCCGCACCGCCAGGGAGAACATCGCCGACCTCGTCGACGAGGACAGCTTCGTCGAGTACGGCGCGCTCGCCGTCGCCGCCCAGCGCCTGCGCCGCAGCGCCGAGGAGCTGATCGCCACCACCCCGGCCGACGGCCTGATCGCCGGACTCGCCACCGTCAACGCCGACCGCTACGGCCGGGAGCGCACCGCCGCCGTCGTGCTCTCCTACGACTACACCGTGTTCGCGGGCACCCAGGGCATGCGCAACCACGCCAAGACCGACCGCATGCTGCACCTGGCCGCCGAGCGGAACCTGCCGGTGGTCTTCTTCACCGAGGGCGGGGGAGGCAGGCCGGGCGACACCGACCACGGCGGCATCTCCGGCCTCGACGTCACCACCTTCCACGCCATGGGCGCGCTCGCAGGCAAGGTGCCGCTGATCGGCATCGTCTCCGGCCGCTGCTTCGCGGGCAATGCCGCGCTGCTCGGCATGTGCGACGTGGTGATCGCGACCCCGGACGCCAATATCGGCATGGGCGGCCCGGCCATGATCGAGGGCGGCGGGCTCGGCGTGGTGACGCCGGAGGAGATCGGCCCGGTCGCGGTGCAGCGCCGCAACGGGGTGGTGCACCTGGTCGCCGCGGACGAGGCCGACGCGGTCCGGCTGGCCCGCCGCTACCTGGCCTACTTCCAGGGCGCCGACCCCGAGTGGGAGGCGCCGGACCCGCGGCTGGCCAGGCACGTGGTGCCGGAGAACCGGCTGCGCGCCTTCGACATCCGCGCGGCGCTGACGGCGGTGGCCGATGTCGGCTCGGTGCTGGAGCTGCGCCGGGACTGGGCGCCCGGCGTGCTCACCGCGCTGGCCCGATTCGAGGGCGTCCCGTTCGGCGTGATCGCCAACGACTGCACGCACCTCGGCGGCGCCATCGACGCGCCCGAGGCGGACAAGCTCTCGATGTTCCTGCGGCTCTGCCAGGCGCACCGGCTGCCGATCGTCTCGCTCTGCGACACGCCCGGCTTCATGGTCGGGCCGGAGGCGGAGAAGCAGGCGACGGTCACCCGGTTCAGCAGGCTGTTCGTCGACGCCGCCGCGCTCACCGTCCCGTTCGGCACCGTCATCGTGCGCAAGGGGTACGGGCTGGGGGCGCAGGCCATGGCGGCGGGGTCGTTCCGCGCGCCGCGGTTCGTGATCGCCTGGCCGACCGGCGAGATCGGCGGGATGGGGCTGGAGGGCGCCGTGCGGCTCGGCTTCGCCAAGGAGCTGGCCGCGCTCACCGACCCGGAGCAGCGGCGGCAGGCCTACGAGAACCTGGTCGCCGCGGCCTACGAGCACGGGAAGGCGCTCACCGCCGCCACGGTCCTGGAGCTGGACGACGTCATCGACCCGGCCGACACCCGCCGCTGGATCCGCACGCTGCGCTGACCGGCGGGCGGTCCGGCTCCGCGTCCCGCCGGAGCGCGCCGCCCGTGCTCGTCCGCCCGGCTGATCCGCGGTCGGCGAGCGATCATGGCCCGGACACGGTAGGGGGCCGTCCGCACGCGCCGCGCGGCCGGGCCCGCCGCCGCCTCCCGCCGGGCGACCGCGCCCGCCCGTGTCGGACACCGTGGACGATACCCGCTGGCCCGGGCCGCGCGGCCGGCCGAATCGGGCGAATGGGACCGCGAAGGGCCGGAAATCCGGGACCCCGTACCTATCGGCATCCGCTGCGGTTATGGCCTGTCACAGAGATGGCTCCGACGTCTATCGGGGCCCTTCGAGCCGTTGATACATTGCGCCAACCCATCGACCACACGGCATCATCGAGGACGCAGCTTATGCTCGAACCGGTTAATTTCCGCGGCACCACCAGCGTGCAGGTGCTCATCCGGTTGGCCGAGGAACGCGGTATGCCCGCGACCGAGACCCTGGAAGGCACCGGCCTGCGCCCGCTCGCGGCGCTGGAGGCCGCGACGCCGGTCTCGGTCGCGCACGAACTGCGGATCGTCGCCAACGTCGTCTCCCGCTTCGGCCGCGAGCCGGGGCTCGGCATCGAGGCCGCGCGGCGCCGCCGGGTGCCGCTCTTCGGGCCGTGGGGGCTCGCGCTGCTCGGCAGCCGGTCGCTGCGCGAGATCGTCGCGGTCACCCGGTACCTGGACCGCACGGTCAGCTCCACCGCGCTCAGCCTGGAGACCGACGAGCGCGAGGCGCGGATCGTCTTCGACCCGTCGATCACCTCGCCCGCGGTCCGCGCCTTCCTGGCCGAGCGCTACCTGGCCGGGGTGCCCGCGGTGAGCCGGGCGCTCTTCGACCACGTCATTCCGGTGCGCCGGGTGACCTTCCGACACCCCGGCCCGCGCGACACCGTGCGCTACCGCCGCACCTTCGGCGTCGAGCCGGTCTTCGGGGCGGGCGCCGACTCGCTGGTCTTCGACCGCGCGCACCTGGACATGCCGCTGCCGCGCCCGCACGACTGGGCCCGCGGGCTCTGCGAGCAGCTCTGCCGCGAGCTGCTGAACCGGCGCCGGGTGCGCACCGGCGTCGCGGGCACCGTGCGCGACCTGCTCATCCGCGACCCCGCGCGGCTGCCCGACCAGACCGCCGTCGCCGGTGCGCTCTTCATGAGCCCGCGCACCCTCTCGCGCAGGCTCAACGAGGAGGGCACCTCGTTCCGCGCGCTGCTCGACGAGGTCCGCGAGGTGGTGGCGGATGAACTGCTCGCGCACACCCCGATGACCACCGAGCACCTCGCCACCCGGCTCGGCTACTCCGAGGCCGCCTCCTTCATCCGGGCCTTCCGCCGGTGGAAGGGGTGCCCTCCCCAGGAGTTCCGGGCCCGCCTCGAGCGCCCGTCCCCACGCCTCGCCGCCGCGGGCTGACCCGCGCGCGCGGAACCGGGTTGTCTCTCGCCCTGCGCGGCGCGCGGCATCTACTGCCGTACTATCGCGAGCGACCGGCCGGGGAGACGAAGGAGGACGGTGTGGACCCTCGTCCACTGCCAGTGGAGGCAGCCGCGGATGGCGCGGGCACACCACCCGCCCCGCCCGCCCGCCGCAGGGTCGCGCTGCCCCCGGAGAACGCACCCGTGGGCGAGGTGCACGAGTTCGACGCCGACGGTAACCCGGCGCGCAGCGAATCCGACCGGTTCGCCGCCGATCTCGGCGCCGTCGCGGTGATCACCGACCGCGGCATCACGCACGCCAGGAACGACGACGCCGTCTCCGCCGCGGTGGTGGAGGACCCCGCCACCGGCCGCCCGCTGGCCACCGTGATCGTGGTGAGCGACGGCGTCTCCAGCTCCGACGATCCGCAGGCCGCCTCCGGCGCCGCCGTGCGGGCCGGGCTGGAGGCCACCGTCGCGGTGCTGGAGGCGGGCGGGACCGCCGCCGACGCGGTGCCCGCCGGGCTGGAGGCCGCCGCGGCCGCGGTGCGCGCGGTCGGCGCGGACGTGGAGAACGCGCCGTCCTGCACCTTCGTCTCCGCGGTGGTGCACGCCGACGGGCCGGACGGGGTGCTGATCACCGTCGCGAACGTGGGCGACAGCCGGGCGTACTGGCTGCGGGCGGGGGCCGCGCCGGACAGCGCGTCGGTCGCCACCCAGCCGGAGTTCTCGGTCGTCACCGATGTCGCGGTGCCGTCGCAGCGGCTCACCGTCGACGATTCCTGGGCCCAGGCCCTGGTCGACGCGGGCGCCATGGACGAGCAGGCCGCCATGCGCGACCCGCGCGCGCACACCCTGCTGCGCTGGCTCGGCGCCGACACCTCGGCGAAGCCGTGGTCCGACGACTGCGTGCGCACGCTGCGCACCCGCGGCCCCGGTGTACTGCTGCTCTGCAGCGACGGGCTCTGGAACTACCTCTCCGACCCGGAGGCGCTGGCCGCGCCCGCCACCGGAGCCGCGCCCGCCGACGCGGCCCGCGACCTGGTGGAGTTCGCGCTGCGCTGCGGCGGCAACGACAACATCACCGTCGCCCTCGCACCCGTCGCGGGCTGACGCACCGCCACGCTCCCCACGGCGGGAACGACGACGTCACCGCCGCCCTGGCGCCGGTCGCGGGCTGACGCACCGCCGCGCTGCCCCAGGCGGGATCCGCCGCGTCCGGGGTAGGCGGGCTGCGCGGCGGCGGGAGTGCGCCCCCTCGCTTCCGCTCGACCAGCGGTCAGATGTGCTCTGCCGGTTCGCGGTCGGGGCTGGGGAGCGGGGCCAGGTCGCTGGTGGCGGGGCCCTCGATGAGGGTTCCGTCGGCGGCGAAGCGGGAGCCGTGCAGCGGGCAGTCCCAGGACTTCTCCGCATCGTTCCAGCGCACGATCCCGTACAGGTGCGGGCAGACCGCCGAGACCTCGTGGGTCGCACCGCCGCTGGTGCAGACCGCGGCGGGCCGCACGCCCCGGTGCTCCACCCGCCCCTCGCCCTCGGCGGGCGGCTGCGCCGAGCCGCCGCGCAGCGTGCGCAGCCACCCGGTGGTCATCTGCGCCCCGACCTCGGCGTTCGCCTTGGCCGCCGCGGGCAGCGCCTTGACCTCGTCGCGCCGCCAACTGTCCAGCGCTCCCGCCCATTCCGGCACACCACCGGCGATCCGGCCCGCGAGCGCCAGCGCGGCGGCGACCCCGTTGGTCAGCCCCCACTTGGCGTAGCCGGTGCCGGTCAGGATGCGGTGCTCGCCGGGGAGCAGCGGCCCGGCGTAGGGCAGTTCGCCGATCGGCATGTAGTCCTGCGCCGACCAGGTGTTCAGCGGCACCGCGCCGGGGAACCAGCGCCGGGTCCAGTCGACCAGGTCGTCCACCGCGGCCTGCTCGGACTCGGTCCGCCCGACGGGGTGGCCGTTCCCGCCCACCAGCAGCAGCTCACCGCGTGCGCTCGGGGTGGAGCGCAGTGATCGGCTCGGCTGCCCGGCGCTGAGGAACATGTCCTCGGTGATCGGGCCCGGCACCTGGAAGGCCGCCAGGTAGGAGCGCTGCGCGGTGAGCCGGGCGAAGAAGCCGCCGCGGTCCAGGATCGGAATGCCGGTGGCGAGCACGACGGTGCCCGCCGCCACCGGGCCGTGCTCGGTCTCGACCACCAGCCCGCCGTCGGCCCGGTGCACCCCGCGCACCCTGGTGTTCTCGAAGATCGGCGCGGCGGCCGCCTCCACGTCCACCGCGAGCGCGGCCAGCAGCTCCATCGGGTCGAGCTGCACCTGCCCGGCCAACCGGACGGCGGCGCGCGCCGGGAACGGGACATCCGGGTCGTCCACCAGCTCGGTGGGCAGCCCCGCCGCCCTGGCCACGGCGTGCTCGGCGGTCACCGTGTCCAGCTCGGCGGCGCTCGGGGCGTAGGTGTGCGCGGTGCGGCGCTCGATCCCGACCTCGGCGCCCGCGCAGTACGCGGTGACCCAGTCCAGCGCCGCGGTATTGGCGGCGACGTACTGCCGCACCGTCTCCGGCGGGTGCTTGCGCGCGATCTGCTGCAGCCGGGTGCCCTGCAGCAGGCTCACCTTGCCGGTGGTGCCGCCGGTGGTGCCCGCGCCGACCCGGCCCGCCTCCACCACCGCGACATTCGCCCCGGCGCGGGCCAGCACCAGCGCGGTGACCAGGCCGGTGAGCCCGGCGCCGACCACCACCGTGTCGAAGCGCAGCCCCGGGGTCAGCCGGAGCCGGGCGGGCGTACGGGTTTCCTGCAACCACAAGGACGTCATAGGCGCGAAGTAGCCGATGCGCGCGAATCCAATCTCGGAGATTCGGCGCGCTACCCACGGGTATGTCGTCGGTGTCCGCCGAAGAAATTCGATATGTCGGAGGTTGAGTTCCATGACCGAACACAGGAGTGGACCCCGCGAGGGAATCGAAGGTGCCGTCGAGGGTGCGAAGGGCGCGGTGAAGGAAGCCGCGGGCTCCGTCCTCGGGCACGACAACCTGCGCGACGAGGGCCGGGCCCAGCAGGACAAGGCCGCGTCGCAGCGGGATGCCGCGGAGAAGGAGGCCGCCGCCGAGAAGCAGCGCGCGGAGGCCGATCTCGACGAGCAGCGGCAGAAGGCGTATCAGCGGGGGCAGTAGTTCTCCTGGACGTTTCGACGGGCGCCGGGTGTATCCCGGCGCCCGTTCGCGTCAGCGGGTGAGGGTGGACAGGTGAGCCTCGACCGCCGCGCGGACGTTGCCGACCGTGATGGCGAGGAGGCCGGGGGTGGGGGTCGAGCCGTGCGGGTCGCCGAGCTCGCCGGACCACAGCGCGGTGTGCTGCGGGCGGTCGGCGGGCGGGCCCCACCAGGCCGGGGGGTTGGGGCCGAAGATCAGGACCGAGCGGGTGCCGTAGGCGGTGGCCAGGTGGCCGACGCCGGTGTCGTTGGTGACGACGAGCGCGGCCTCCGCCACGAGTGCGGCGAGTGCCGCGAGGTCGTCGCGGCCCGCGCGGATTGCCGAGGGCGGCAAAGTGGTGCCGACTTTTTCGGCCAGTGCCCGTTCGTCGGCGCTGCCGGTGACCACGACCTCCGCCCCGTGCGCGGACAGGGCGCGGACCACCGCCGCGAAGCGCTCGGGCGGCCAGCGGCGCGCGCCGGAGCTGCCGCCGGGATGCACGACGACGCAGCCCGGTGCGGGGGAGGGGCCCGGCCGTTCCAGGGCGAGCGCTGTCGGGTCGCACGGGATTCCGGCCTGTTCGAGGAGCAGGCACCAGCGGCGCACCTCGTGCTCGCCCGCATCCCACGCCGGGCCTTCGACCGTGGGTCGAGATGGATTGCTGTGCGTGACAAGCCTTTCCGGCTCGAGTGCGAGCAGGTCATCGATGCTCTGCGGCCCACTGCCGTGCAGATTCACCGCCAGCGCCGGTGCGGGCCGTGGCCAGTGCAGCGCGCCGAGCCCCGAGGTCGGGTGCACCGCGTCCACGCACCCGGTGAGCGCGGCGAGCGGTGTCAGCCAGGCGGGCGCGGCGAGCACCAGCCGGTCCTCGGGGTGGGCGGCGCGCAACCCGCGCAGCGCGGGCACGGCGGTGAGCAGATCCCCGAGCCCGAGCGCGCGCAGCGCGAGCACGACGCCCACGTCAGCCCGCTGCCGATTCCGCCGCCGCGCGGACCGTGGTGCCCACGGTGGTCGCTGCTCCGGCCCGGACGAACTCGGCCGCCGCCGCCACCGCGTGACGCACGGCCGCCGCCGGGTCCGCGCCGGAGGCGAGTGCGACGGTGGTCGCCGCGGCGAAGCGGTCACCGGCGCCGCAGGTGTCGGCGCCCGCCGCCGCTCGGTCCGCGGCGGGCAGCGGGACGGGATGCGTTCCCGCCGCGTCACCGAGCAGCGCTCCCTCGGGGCCGAGCGTCACCGCGACGGCTCGCGCCGCCCACAGCCGCAGGAGCTCGGTGGCCATGGCCGTGGGCTGCGCGGCACCGGTGCGTGCGGCCGCCTCGGCCCGGTTCGGCGTCGCCAGGGTGACCCCGGCGACCGGCGCGGGCCCGCGCGGGTGCGGGTCCCAGACGATCGGAATCCGCCCGGTCAGCGAGGCGAGGAGCGACCGGATCTCCGGGTGCGCGGCCACCCCGCGCCCGTAGTCCGCCACCAGCACGGCACCCGCCCCGCGCAGCGCCGCACGGGCCTCGGCGGTGAGCGGCGAGCCGGGCACCCGACCGTCGCCGTGGTCGAGGCGGGTGATGGGGACCGGGGCGGCGCCGCCCCGCCCGCGCCCGTCGGCCCACGGCCCGGTGGCCCGCACCCGCTCCTTGCACGCGGTCCCGCCGCGCAGCGGGAGCGGCAGCACCTGGACCGCACCGCTGAGCAGCGCGAGCAGCCGCGCCCCGCCCTCGTCGGCGCCGATCCCGCCGAGCAGCAGCACCTCCCCGACGTCCCTGGCGGCGAGCAGGGCGGCCAGCCCGGCGCCGCCGGCGCGGTAGCTGCGCGAGACGACGTCGACCACCGGCACCGGCGCGTCCGGGGCCCGCCGGTCGGCGCGGCCGTCCACATCGATGTCGAGCAGGATGTCGCCGACCACCACCACCGGGCCGCTCACCCGAGCGCCGCTTCCAGGGCCCGGCACAGCGAGTGGACGAGTACGAGGTGCATCTCCTGCACCGTGGAGACGGTCTCCGCCTCGACCGTGAGCGCGTCGTCGCAGAGCGCGGCCAGCGGGTTCGGCGGCGGCCCGGTCAGCGCCCAGGTCACCATCCCGACCTCCTTCGCCGCCTTGGCCGCCGCCACCACGTTCGCGCTCGACCCGCTGGTGGAGAGCACCAGCAGGACGTCACCGGCCCGGCCGTGCGCGCGCACCTGCCTGGCGAACATCTCGTCGATGCCGTAGTCGTTGACGATCGCGGTGACGCTGGAGGTCTCGGCGTGCAGCGCCAGCGCGGAGAGCGGCCTGCGCTCGCCCTCGAACCGGCCGACCAGCTCCGCGGTGAGGTGCTGCGCCTCCGCCGCGCTGCCACCGTTGCCGCAGGCCAGCAGCCTGCCGTCCCGGCGGTAGAGCTCGGCGAGCTGCTCGCCCCAGCGCCGCAGCCGCTCCGCGGCCTGCCCGCCGTTGCGGTGCAGCGCCGCGCCGAGCGCGTCGAAGTGCCGCAGCAGAACGGCGCTCGATGCGGCGCTGTCGGTGTCCGTGCGGAGTTCGCTCACGGCTCGTCCCTTCCGGATCGGTCGGCGGGCCGCCCGCCGTGCAGCGCGACGGCGACGGCTTCGGTGATGTCGGCGGCCACCGCGGCGTGCTCGTGCGCCATGGCGATCTCGGCGGGCCGGGTGGCGGCGGTGGGGACCAGGACCGCGCGGGCCCCGGCGGCCAGCGCGGCGTGCACGTCGGCGCCGATGTCGCCGATCACCACGCAGCGCTCGGGGGTGGTGTCGAGCGCCGCCGCGGCGGCCAGGACCATCCCCGGTCGCGGTTTACGGCACGGACAGCCGTCGTCCGGGCCGTGCGGGCAGATCTGCCAGGTGTCGAAGGGGCCGAGCAGCTCCTCCACCCTGGCGACGACGGCGGCGAGCTGTCCCGCGGTGATCAGCCCGCGCGCCACCCCCGACTGGTTCGAGACGACGCCGACCCGGACACCGGCCGCGCGCAGCGCCAGGAGCTGCTCGGCGGCGCCGGGCATCGGGCGCACCAGCGCGGGGTCGGCGAGGTAGGGCACGTCGACGATGAGCGTGTCGTCGCGGTCGAAGAGCACCGCGTCCGGCGGACGTCGCTGTCCGACCCGGTCAACCGTGGTCATCGCCGCTCCCTCCTGTCGGCCCGGAACGGAACACCGCCCGGGTCCGACCCGCCTGCGGCGTCGTTGCCGCAGGTCCCGGCGGTGCCGCGGGAGGTGTTCCGACCGCGTTGTGCCCGCGCGCCCGGCACCGAAACTTCTTCTTCTCCGGCCCGCGCCGCACGTCGTTTGGCCCTCCGGCGAGCGGGCAGAGCGCAGGGGACGCCGACCCCGAGGAGAGCGATATGGCCGAGACCGTCGGAGACCTGATCCTGCGCCGCCTGGGGGAGTGGGGTGTGCGCCAGGTCTTCGCCTACCCCGGCGACGGCATCAACGGCCTGCTCGCCGCGTGGGAGCGGGCCGCCGACCCGCCCGCCTTCGTGCAGACCAGGCACGAGGAGATGGCGGCCTTCGCCGCCGTCGGCTACGCCAAGTTCGCCGACCGGGTCGGGGTCTGCGCGGCCACCGGCGGGCCGGGCGCGATCCACCTGCTGAACGGGCTCTACGACGCGAAACTCGACCACGTGCCGGTGGTGGCGCTGGTCGGGCACACCGACCGCACCGCGCTCGGCGGCGCGCACCAGCAGGAGGTCGACCTGCCCGCCGCCTTCGCCGACGTCTGCGCCTACGCCCCGCTCTGCACCGTGCCGGAGCAGCTACCCGCGCTGCTCGACCGCGCGGTGCGGACCGCGATCGGGCAGCGCGCGCCGACCGCGGTGATCGTGCCCGGCGACCTCTTCGGCACGGAGTATGCGCCGCCCGAGCACGCGCCGAAGCACGTGCCGTCCAGCCTCGGGCTCGGCACCGCGGTGCTCGTGCCCGACCAGGACGACCTGCGCCGCGCCGCCGACATCCTGAACAGCGGCGAGAAGGTGGCGATCCTGGTGGGCCAGGGCGCGCGGGGGTGCGCGGCCGAGCTGGAGCAGATCGCCGACCTGCTCGGCGCCGGAGTCGCCAAGGCGCTGCTCGGCAAGGACGTGGTCGCCGATACCGAGCCGTGGGTCACCGGGTCGCTCGGGCTGCTCGGCACCACCGCGAGCCACCACCTCATGCGCGGCGCCGACACACTGCTGACCATCGGCTCCAGCTTCCCGTACGCGGAGTACCTGCCGGAGTTCGGCGCGGCCCGCGGCATCCAGATCGACCGGAATCCCGGCATGATCGGGCTGCGCTACCCCTACGAGCTCAATGTCGTCGGCGATGCCGGAGCTACGCTGCGCGCGCTCATTCCGCTGCTGGAGCGCAAGACCAACCGGTCCTGGCGGGAGCACGTCGAGGGCGAGGTGGCGCACTGGTGGCAGCTCGCCGGTGAGCTCGCCGAGCTGGACGCCGACCCGGTGAACCCCATGCGGATCGTGCACGAGCTCTCCGAGCAGCTGCCCGCCGACGCCGTCGTGACGGCGGACTCCGGGACCGCCACCGACTGGTACGCGCGGCACCTGCGCTTCCACGGGGAGGTGCGCGGCTCGGTCTCCGGGACGCTGGCCAGCATGGGGTGCGCGGTGCCGTACGCCGTCGGGGCCAAGTGGGCGTTCCCGGACCGGCCGGTCATCGCGCTGGTCGGGGACGGTGCCATGCAGATGAACGGGCTGGCGGAGCTGATCACCGTCGCGCGGTACTTCGAGCGCTGGACCGATCGGCGGATGGTGATCGCGGTGCTGCACAACAACGATCTGGCGCAGGTCACCTGGGAGCTGCGCGCGATGCACGGGTCACCGCGGTTTCCCGATTCGCAGGCACTGCCCGACGTCGACTACGCCGCGTTCGCCCGCGGGCTCGGGTTGGGCGGGATCTCCGTCGACGCACCCGACGGGTTGGCGCCCGCCTGGAGCGCGGGGTTGCGGGCCGACCGGCCGGTGCTGCTGGACATCCGCTGTGATCCGAATGTGGCGCCGATCCCGCCGCGCGCCGGGGCGGACCAGGTCCGCTCGCTGGCGTCGGCGCTGCTGCGCGGGGACGAGGACGCGCGCGCCGTCGTCACCCACGGGGTGAAACAGAAAGCGCGGCAGTACGTCTCGAAGCTGACACCGGACAGATAACGGCGCGCGCCGGGAAGAAATGCGATGGGCGGACGCAAAGCGTCCGCCCATCGCTCAGATGACACCCTACTTGGGCGCGATGATTCCGCTGAGATCCGCGTCCCGGATCGGGGTGGCGGCATTCGCCTGCGCCCTGCACATCAGGTCGATGGCGCCGATGGCGGCATCGACGCTGGTGGCGTCGGGTGTCGAGCCGCGATCGTCCTCCAGGTACTTGGTGACGGTGACCCGCTTGTCCTCGGTGGACTGCGCGATGTACTCGTTGCAGGGCGTGTCCCCGCCGCGGTTCACCGCCTCCTCGACCTGGTCGCAGCCTGCGCTGCCGAGCGCCGCCGCGGCGGCGACGAGCGCGATCCCCGCGACCCGGGGCAGCCGGTGCCGAAAACTGTTGTGCCGCATGATGTCCTCGCCGATGAGTCAGTTGCCGAAGCCGACCAGGCCGGATGCCAGGTCGGAGATGCCGAGCGCGGCCAGCGCCTGCTGCCTGACCTCGGGGCAGGTCTTGGCGGTGATGGTGTCGACCACCGCGTTGTCCCGCACCACGATGTCGTTGAGCCCGCCGTTGCGGGCCGCCCAGCCCTGCACGGTGGTGTTGAAGGAGACCTTGGCGGCGGTGCCGCCCTGCTCCTGCCACCCCGCGATCTCGCCCGCGAGCGTGTCGCAGAGGTCGCGCTCGGCGCTCGCGGTGATGGTGTCGGTGTCCGGCACCTCCGCGGTCGTGCCGTCGGCGGGCGGCGGGAAGGTGAGCGTGATGGAGCCGCCGCCGGTGGCGGTGGCGGGCGCCGGGTCGATGTCGGGGCCGTCGCCGGAGCAGCCTGCCAGCAGCAGGGCGGCTGCCAGCGCTGTCGCGCACAGGGGGAGCGAACGCACGGGTCGTCCGTCAGTGCCCGGCGGGATCGGTCAGGCTGCGCCCCTCCAGGGCCTTGACCCGGCGATGCTCCAGCACGATCAGCCCCGCGCCCGCCAGCAGGCAGACACCGCAGGCGATGCCGGAGATGATGGCCCAGCCCTCGAAGCCGTAGCCCGCGGCGGCCAGGGTCGAGCCGACCAGCACGATGCCGATGGCGACCAGGATCATGCCCGGCCAGTTGCGGACATCCTCCAGCGATTCCCCGGCGTGCGACCGGGTGGTGCGCGAGTCGTCCGGGAAGCTGTGACCGGAGACCGGGACTTCCCGCCTCTCGCCGGGTGTGTTCGGGGCGCTCATGGTGAGGTCCTTTCTGCCACGTCGAACGGGGGCGTTGCGGTGATACCCGGCGACACGGCGGTCAATCGTCGGGGCGCCCCGCCGAGCTGCTCGACCGCCGCGACGACGGCGCCGGCCGGGATGCCGTCCAGGCAGGGGTGCCCCGGAACCGGGCACTCGCGCGCCCTGGTGTCGCGGCAGCCCGCGTACTGGTCGCCGAGCAGCACCGTCGGCACGCCGTGCGGCGCCCAGCGCCGGGCCGGGACCACCGGCGCGAAGAGCGAGACCACCGGGGTGCCGACCGCGGCCGCGAGGTGCGCGGGCCCGGTGTTCGGCGCCACCACCACCGCGGCACCACGCAGCACCGCGGCCAGCCCGCGCAGGTCGGTGGCGCCGCCGAGGTCGGTGCCGCCGCCCGCGGCCGCCGCCGCGGTGAGCTCGCGCTCGCCCGGCCCGCCGGTCACCAGTACCCGGTACCCGGCGGCGGTCAGCGCGGCGACGATCGCGGCGCCGCGTTCCGCGGACGGCCTGCGGGCCGGGACCGCCGCGCCGGGGTGGTAGACGACGTAGCCGGGGTCGCCGGTGAGCGCGGTGACGTCCGGCAGGTCGGCACGCACCCGCAGCCGGTCGTCGGCGACCGGGAACCCCGCCGCGGCCGCCAGCGAGAGCGCGCGCAGCGGCTCCGGCACGTCGGTGCGCACCCGGTGCCGCAGGTCGAGCAGCGAGCCGGGGTAGTCGTCGCTGATCGCGCCGATCCGCGGCACCCCGGCCAGCCGCAGCAGCAGCGCCAGCGGCAGCGGCGACTGGTGGAACGAGGTGAAGATCAGCGCCTCGTCGATCCGGGCCGCGCGCACCCGCTCGATCAGCTCGTGCACGTCCGGCGCGGAGAGCGGCGGCGGGTCGAAGTCCACCCAGACCGCCCGGAACCGCAGCACGTGGTCCACGCCGGGCAGCAGCTCGGCCGCGGCGGCGCCGTTCGGCCCGGCCAGGAAGGTGACCGCGCGCGCCGCGCTCGCCACCGCGCGGACCGCGGGGCCGGTCAGCAGCACGTCGCCCGCGCTGTCCAGCCGGGCGAGCAGCACGTGGCCGGTCACCGGGCGGCCTGCGCGAGCAGCGTCGCCCAGCGGCGGACGAAGCCGTCGATGCCGAAGTTGGTCCCGGCCCAGTGCCTGGCCGCCTTGCCGGAGAGCTCGGCGAAGACCGGCTCCGCGACGAACTGCCTGATGCCCTCGGCCAGGATCTCCGGGTCGGTGGAGACCACCCCCGCCTCCGGCGGGATGGCGGCGGAGGCCTCGGTGGTGCCGACCGCGACCACCGGCATCCCCAGGTACATGGCCTCCAGCACGGAGAGCCCGAGCGAGGTCCAGCGCGGGGTGTGCAGGAAGACCCGGCGCTCGGCGAGCGCGGCGTGCAGCTGCTCGGTGCGGTGGTCGCCGTGGCCGCGGAGCCGCTCCGGCGGGCAGCCGAGCGCGGTGTGCAGCCCGTCGGTGCCCATGCCGTAGACGTCGATCGGCGCCGCCGCGGAGAGCGGGGCGAGCAGGTCGGTGCCGGTGATCCTGTTCCGCCGCAGCGGTTCGTTGATGCAGGTGGCGGCGTGCGGGACAGCGCCGGTGTAGCGGTGGCCGGGGTCCGGGATGCCGTGCGGCACAACGGCGGTGAGGGCGCGGCCGCTGTCCCACATGAGCCGGTTGAAGTCGGTGACGTGCACGATCGGGATGTCGGAGCGCTCGGCCAGCGGGTGGCGGCTGGTGGCGGCGTGCTCGCGCGGGGTGTTGTGCTCGACGTAGAGCGCGGGCAGTTCGCGGCCCGGAGCCCGGCCGGTCCACTCGGCGGTCAGCCCGATCTCCTCGGGGCGCTGCAGCACGACCACGTCGATCGGGTGGTCGCGCAGGTCGGCGGGGGCCATCTCGACCGCGCGCGCCGGCCACGGCCGCTCGCAGCGGCCGAGTGCCCAGTGCCCGAGCGCGGGGTCGGTGGGCAGCAGCGAGGTGTGCGGTCCCTGGACGAAGGAGGTCGTCCAGGAGCCGTGCACGTGCCAGACGAGCACGTTCAGCGGGGTGGGGGTACCGCGCCGGTCCGGCGTTCC
This sequence comes from Nocardia sp. NPDC057353, assembly GCF_042667085.1. Lineage (NCBI taxonomy): Bacteria > Bacillati > Actinomycetota > Actinomycetes > Mycobacteriales > Nocardiaceae > Nocardia > Nocardia sp. NPDC057353. The sequence goes on along the minus strand of NZ_JBHVAK010000044.1, from coordinate 22,803 downwards.
GCCGGGGTGATCCGTTGTGGCAGCGTCCATGCCGCCGATGTGCCCGGCGTCACGTCGTCGAAACCGCCGCCGCCGGATCGCCGCCGCGGCGGACCGGCATGAACTCGCCCTGCCGCCGCGGCGGACCGGCATGAGCTCGCCCTGCCGCCGCGGCGGACCGGCATGAACTCGCCCTGTCGCCGCGGCCCGAGAGCGGTCTCAGCGCGGCGCGGCGGTAGATCCGGCCTCGGCCCGGCTGCCGCGGCGGAATCGCAACCGGCTCAGCCCGCGGCTGCGGCGGAGCCCGCGCCCGCGGCGGCGGGTTCGCGCAGGTCGTAGACGGCGTAGGCGGTGCGGATGACCGGCTGGGCGACATTGCGCACCCGGATCCCGCCGGGCGTGGTGCCGCGCTCGGTGCCCGCGTGCGCGTGGCCGTGCAGCGCCAGCGCCACCCCCGCCTCGTCGATCACCTCGCCGAGCAGGTACGAGCCGAGGAAGGGGTAGATCTCCCGCGGCTCGCCGTGCAGGGTGTCGCTGACCGGGGAGTAGTGCGTGAGCGCCACCGTGGTGTCGGCCTCCAGCCCGGCCAGCGCGCTGCGCAGCGTCTCCGCCAGGTGCACGGTGTGGCCTGCGAAGGCGCGCATCTCGCGCTCGCCGAAGGCGCTGGCGCACTTGCCCGCGAAGCCGCCGCCGAAGCCCTTGGTGCCCGCGACGCCGAGCGTGCGGCCCGCCACCTCGACCGTGGTCGCGGTGCCCTCCAGCACGGTGATGCCGTGCTCGGTGAGCACCGCGGTGATCTCCCGCTCCTGGTCGCTGTGGTGGTCGTGGTTGCCGAGCACGGCGATCACCGGGATGCCGAGGTCGGCGAACTCGGCGGCCACTACCCGCCCCTCCTCGACGGTGCCGTGCCTGGTGAGGTCGCCCGCGAGCAGCAGCACGTCGGCTTTCTCCGGCAGCCCGGCCAGCACCGGGCGCAGCGTCCCGCCCGACTCGACCCCGAGGTGCACGTCTCCCACGGCCGCGATCCGCATGCCGCTCACCCCTTCTCGGCGGGCTCGAGCGTCTCGGCGCCGTCCGGGGCCACCGGCAGCACCACCCTGATGTCGTTGTGCACGGTGGCCGCCGGGAGCTGCTCCCTGACCACCGCCTCGATCTGGTCGCGGCACTCCGCGCTGCTCACCTCGCCGCCGAGCACCACCACCTCGCCGCGGATCGTCACGCCGATGCCGAGCTCCGCGGTGCGCGGATCCTCGGCGAGCGCCTGGCGCAGGTGCGCCACCGTGTACTGCGGGAGCTCCATGTCAGCTCACCTTCCTGGTCGCGGTGATTCCGAGGTCGTCGATCAGCCCGAGGAAGGCCCTGGCGTACGGCGAGTGCTCGGTCTGCTCCCGCACCGCCGCCCAATCGACCTGCTCGCGCAGGTCGCGGGCGATGTGCAGGAGCGGGCTGAGATCCAGCCGGTGCGCGTCGAAGACCAGCAGCTTGTCCACCATGAGGTCGGTCGCGGCGATGACAGGGGCGAGCGTCGGACCGATCCGCATCGGGGTGGCGCGGTCCAGCATCTCGTCGGTGACATCCCGGCAGTTCGGCCGGAAGATCAGGTCGATCAGGGTGTCGCCGTCGTACACCTTCTTGAGCCAGTCCTCGGCGGGGTCGCAGGCGCGCAGCCCGCTCTGCACCAGCGTGGTCATCGCCCGGCCGACATCCTCCGGCTTGAGGAAGAGGTCGACATCGTGGTCCGATGCCGGGCCGCCGCGCGCGTACACCGCGCACCCGCCCGCCACCGCGAACCGGATGTCGGTGGCCGAGAGCGCGCTGACCGCGCGGGTGAGCGCGTGCAGCAGTTGGTCGATCGTCGGGGCCATGCAGCGGCACTACCCGGGCCCGCACCGGTTAACCGCGTGGGCAACCCGGGTATCCCCGGCCCAGCGGAAGGAGGCATCGTGCCGAAGACCAATGCCAGGGGCGAGGTGCGCAAGTCCGAGCTGCCGAGCACCGTGCGGCGCTCCCCGGCGAAGGCGCAGCGCACCTTCGCCGAGGCGCACGACTCCGCGCTGGAGACCTACGACGGCGACGAATCGCGCGCCTACCGGGTCGGCTACAGCGCGCTCAAGCACAGCTACGAGAAGGTGGGCGACCACTGGGAGGCCAAGGAGCAGCGCGGGCCGTCGGACGAGCACGCCGAGCGCCGCGGACTGCACACCGGCGGCGAGACCGCCGAGGGCGTGAACGCCAACGCCACCAAGAAGCACCTGCTGGAGCTGGCGGGCAGGCTGCAGATCACCGGCCGCTGGCGGATGCGCAAGGACGAGCTGGTGGACGCCATCCAGCGGGCGAACCGCAGGGCGACCGCCGCGGCGCGGAAGAAGTAGCCCCTCCGCGCCGGCGGGGTCAGGGCCAGGAGGTCTCGGTGGAGGCGCAGACCACCAGTTCGCGCAGTTCGCTGCCCTCCGGCCGGGTCATGGCGTAGAGGATGCTGTCCGCCACGTTCGCCGGATCGTTGAGCTTCGCGTCCGGGCCCGGCCGGTACTGCTCCGGCCGGTCGTCGAAGAATGCGGTCTGCATGCCGCCCGGGATCAGCAGCGTCACCCCGATCTCGCCCGCCGTCTCGGCGGCCAGCGCCCTGGTGAAGCCGACGACGCCGAACTTGGAGGCGCAGTAGGCGGTGGCGTCGGAGAGCGCCCGCAGCCCGAGCGTCGAGGCCACCGTCACCACCCGGCCGCGCGCGGCGCGCAGCGCGGGGAGCGCTGCCCTGACCACGGCCGCGCTGCCGAGCAGGTTCACCTTCACCACCCGCTCCCAGACCTCGGTGTCCAGCTCGGCGAGCGTGCCGCAGGCGTCGGTGCCCGCCGCGGTGACCACGCCGTCCAGCCTGCCGCCCGCCCGCCGGACCAGCGCCGCCACCGCGCTCGCCGCGTCCCCGCTGTCCGCGAGGTCGGCGTACTCCCAGGCCAGCTCGGTGTCGTCTGGCTTGTCCCGGTCGATGATCAGCGGGGTGCCGCCCGCGGCGAGCACGGCCCGCGCGGTCGCCGCGCCGAGCCCGGAGGCTCCTCCGGTGATCAGGACGGTGCCGGGCGAACGCGGGGTGGACTCGGTCATGAGTTCTCCTCTCGAGGGGCGGATCAACCGGTGGGGGAGGCGACGACGTCGGCCCGCGCCGGCACGGCGGCGCGGTAGGCGGCGGTGGTGTCGGCGGCGACCCGGTCCCAGGAGTAGCCGTCGCGGGCGCGCCGCAGCCCGGCCGCGCCGTACCGCTCGCGCAGCAGTGGGTCGGCGAGCAGGGCGCGCACCGCGCTCGCCAGCGCGAGCGGGTCGCGCGGGGGGACCAGCCGCCCGGTGACGCCGTCGACGACGGTGTCGAGCAGCCCGCCGACCGCGCAGGCCACCACCGGCCTGCCGCAGGCCATGGCCTCCACCGGGACGATGCCGAACGGCTCGTACCAGGGCGTGCAGAGCACCGCGTCGGCGGAGCGCAGCAGCGCGGGCATCTCGGCGCGGTCGACGGTGCCCGCGAACCGCACCCGATCGGTGACGCCGTAGTCGGCGGCCACCTCGCGCAGCCGGGCGAGCTCCGCCTCGCCCGCGTCGCCCGGTGCGCCGCCCGCGATCACCAGCTCGGTCTCGGGCAGCTCCTGCAGCGCCATGACCGCGGTGTCGAAGCCCTTGCGCCGGACCATGCGGCCCACCGCGACCAGCCGGTGTCGCGCGGTGCGCGGCGCCACCGGGCCGTCCGGGCCGAAGGCACCGAGATCCACCCCGCACGGCACCACCGAGGTGCGGAACCGCGGCACCCCCATCCTGGCCAGCTCGGCCACCTCGTCGGTGCAGGTGGCGATGATCCGCACGGCCCTGGCCGCGACCCGGCGCTCCAGCCGGATCCGGGTGCGCGGGCTGGTGTCGGCCAGCCCCTGGTAGCGGCGCTTGACGGTGCCGAGCGCGTGGAAGGTGAGCAGGACCGGCAGGTCCAGCGGGCGGGCCGCGGAGTCCGCCGCGATGCCCGACATCCAGAAGTGCGCGTGCACCAGGTCGGGGCGGTGCACCGACCAGTGCGCGCCGAGGAACCGGGCGAAGTCGCCGAGGTGCGGCAGGATGTCGTCCTTGGGGATCCGCTCCGCCGGGCCCGCGGGCACGTGCACCACCCGGTACCCCGCCCCCGCGACCACGCACTCCGGCAGCTCCGGGTCGTCCCTGCGGGTGTAGACGGTCACCGCGTGCCCCTGCCGGGTCAGCGCCGCCGACAGCTCCGCGACGTGCACGTTCTGCCCCCCGGCGTCCACCCCGCCGAGCGCGGCGAGCGGGCTGGCGTGCTCGGAAACCATCGCGATCTTCATGCGTGCTCCGTCTCTGCTGACCGAACTCGGGGCCGGATGATCCGGCGCCGTACTGCCCGGGCTGCGCGGAGCGAAACCGCTAGAACTGCAGGACCACCACGGTCACCGCGGCGATCACGAAGACCGCGACCAGCACGGCCCCGACGACGATGGCGGCGACGCCGGTGAACGGGAAGTGGTTCCTGGTCGCGGGCTCCGGCGCGGAGAGCCCGGAGGTCTGCGGGGTGTCGGGCGGGGTGTCGCCGGGCCGCACCCCGCCGCCGGGCTCCAGGTCGGGGACGCGGGCCGGGTCGGGATCCATCGAGGCCATGGCTGCTCCTACTCGGGGTTGCCGGTATTGCGCGCGGCGCCGGGGCGGGGGCCGCGGCGCTTGCGCACCAGCAGCACCGCGCCGACGATCAGGACGATCGCGAGTATCACCAGAAGTTCCATGCCGCGCGGCTACCCGGCACCGCCGCGCCGGAAACAGCAGGTAACGAGCGGCTACGTTCCGCGGACACGGGCGCGGAGCACGTGCCAGACTGGCGCCACTGGTTGAGTTCACAGCCGTGACCACCGCTCCCACCGGGAGGTCGCTCATGTCCGCAGTAGGTGTTCCGCCCCGCAGGCGCCGCTGGGAACCTCGGGTCCACCGGATGGCCGACTGCGTGGTGGTGCGGGTCGAGGGCGAGCTCGACGCCGCCGGGTACCCCGAGTTCAGCTCGGTGCTGGAGCGCGCGGTGCGCACCGGTGGGCGCTGCGTCGTCGTCGACCTGCGGCCGACCCGGTTCCTCAGCATCCGCGCGGCGAGCATGCTCGGCTCGGTCAAGCAGCGCACCTCGGGCAGCGGCTCGGAGCTGCGGCTGGTGGCGGGCCGCGCGGACGTGGAGCGAGCGCTCGAGGTCACCGGGGTGCGGCCGCTGTTCCGCTCCTACGCCTCCATGCGGGACGCGCTGGCGGGGTGAACCGCGCCGGTCCGCGCTGGCTCCGCCGATAATCGTGGAGTGACGGAGTGCAGGCCGGTACCGCCCGCGGAGGCGGCGGCGGATCGGGTGATCGGCGGGGGAGCGCGACAGCACGTCGGCTCCTTCCGGTTCTGGTTCGAGACCCAGACCTGGGAGTGGTCCGACGAGGTCGCGGTAATGCACGGCTACGAGCCGGGCACCCCGGCGCCGGACACCGAGCGGCTGCTCGCGCACAAGCACTCCGACGACCGCGACCGGGTCGCCGACCGGCTGGCCCGCTCCATCGCGCACGGTGAGCCCTTCTGCAGCAGCCACCGCATCGTCGACACCCGGGGTGAGGTGCACCACGTCATCGTGGTCGCCGACCGGATGACCGCCGCCGACGGCACCGTGATCGGCACCACCGGCTACTACATCGATGTCACCTCCACCCTCGCCGTGCACCGCAGGGAGACGCTGGACGAGCAGCTGCCCGAGCTGTACGCCGCCCGCGCGGTGATCGAGCAGGCCAAGGGCGCGCTCATGCTGGTCTACGGCGTGAGCCCGGAGCAGGCGTTCCGGGTGCTGAGCTGGCGGTCCCAGGAGACCAACGTCAAGCTGCGCGCCCTGGCGACCCGGTTGATCGCGGATTTCGGCACGCTCTCCCCGTTCACCGCGGGCGCGCGCAGCCGCTTCGACCACCTGCTGCTCACCGCGCACGAGCGCGTCGAGGGGGAGTGAGGCGCCGGTTTCGCCGGGGCGGCACCGGGTAAGCGATCGGTGATCACCGGGTGGCAGCGTGTGGGCGGTGTGCGGCCCGCAGCGCCCTTCGGTGCCCCTCAGACGTGAACGTGGACCGAGGCCGGAGCGGGATGCCGGGGCCGGTCGGGTAGCGTGGCCGCTCGGTCGGCCTCGAGAACAAGGTGGTGGTGGGCAATGGGGGAAAAGACTCCCCGATCCTCGACGGACACGACGACGATCGGGGTGCGGGTCCCAGCGTCGCTCGAGCAGCTGACCATGCTGCGCGCGCTCGCCGAGACCGTGGCCCTCATCGCTGATTTCGCCATCGACGAGGTCACCGACATCCGGCTCGCGCTGGACGAGGTGGCCACCTCGCTGATCATGGACGCCGTCCCCGGCTCCGACCTGGACTGCGAGTTCAGCTACGAGGCGGGCCGGATGTTCGTCCGGGTGCGGGCCGTTGCCGCCGCCGAGGGCGGCATCGGCGAGTCCGGCTTCGGCTGGCACATCGTGCGCACCCTCACCGAATCCATCTCGTCGGCGCAGGCGCCGCTCGACCCCGCGCTCTCCGGCTACCCAACCGAGGTCGACTTCACCTGGGTCCGGAGCGCCGATGGCGGGTGAGCCGGGCTCCGGTACCAGGAGGTCCGGCGGCGGCTACGAGAACACCGAGCCGCTCTTCGAGGAGATCGCGGCGCTCGGCCCCGAAGCGGAGCCGCGCCGCCAAGCGCTGCGCGCGGAGCTGATCGCCACCTGCCTGCCGCTGGCCGAGCACATCGCGCGCAAGTTCTCCGGCCGCGGCGAGAACTTCGACGACCTGCTGCAGGTGGCCCGGCTCGGGCTGGTGCAGGCGGTCGACCGCTACGACGTGAGCCGCGGCTCCTCCTTCCTCTCCTTCGCCGTGCCGACCGTCATGGGCGAGGTGCGCAGGCACTTCCGGGACAACACCTGGTCGGTGCGGGTGCCGCGGCGCACCAAGGAGATCCAGCTGACCATCGGCAGCACCGTGGAGGGGCTGTCGCAGAAGCTCGGGCGGATGCCGCGGGCGCGGGAGATCGCCGATGCGCTCGGGGTCGACGTCGTCGAGGTCACCCAGGCGCTGATCGCGGGCAACGCCTACCAATCGTCGTCGCTGGATGCCGTTGCGGCCGAAGGGGATTCGGACAACGCGCCGCTGCCGCTGCTGGCCAAGCTCGGGGCCGAGGAGGCCTCGTACCACCTCATCGAGGACTTCATGGCGGTGCGGCCGCTGATCGAGAAGCTGCCCGAGCGGGAGCGCCGGGTGCTGGTCATGCGGTTCTTCGAGAACCGGACGCAGTCGCAGATCGCCGACGAGTTGGGGGTCTCGCAGATGCACGTCTCGCGGATTCTCGCCAAGACGCTGGCCGGGCTGCGGGACGAGGCGCTCAAGGACTGAGGCTCGCGTCCCGCGGCGGGGCCGGGGCCGGGCGGCGCAGGGTCGGTGCCCGCCGCGCGAGCCGCACGCCGGTGCGGGCCGCGGGAACCGCACGGCGGTGCCGGGCCGCGTGAGCCGCATGGCGGTGCCGGGCTGTGGGAGCCGCATGGCGGTGCCGGGCTGTGGGAGCCGCATGGCGGTGCCGGGCTGTGGGAGCCGCATGGCGGTGCCGGGCTGTGGGAACCGCACCGCAGCGCCGGGCCGCATTATCTACCGGCCGCGGGCTCAGATCGGGTTCGGCGGTACCGGAGACGGGGCCGGGCCGGGGACCGGGGGGAGAGGGCTCGGACTGGGGGCCGGGCCGGGTGGCGCGGGGGCCGGGATCGGGTCGGGGCCGGGAACCGGGTCAGGGGACGGGACCGGCGGGACCGGGGCGGGGTCGGGTGCAGGCGGCGCCGGGACCGGCGCGGGGTCGGGGACCGGGTCGGGCGCGGGAACCGGCGGGACGGGGTCCCGGCCGGGGCCGGGCGGAGCGGGGTCGGGGCTGGGTGCGGGCGGCACCGGGTCGGTGCCTGCGGGGGCTTGCGGGAACGAGCTCACGGCGACGTCCTCCTCACTGACCGGGCGCGCGGCCCGGACTCGAATGCACCGGGTGGGCTACCCCGTCCGGATCGGCCGAATCGGCCCGTGCGGGCGCATCGCCGGTTTGCTGCCCCTGCGGCTCGGGTACCGGCACTACTAGGGAGCGCGTCCCCGCGCCCGCAGGCCGCGCACACAGCGAGGAGGTCGCCATGGACCGACGACGATCACCGGGAGTCCGCACCGCGACCCCGGCCCGGAGCCCGGCCGACCGCCCGCAGCAGATCACCTCCCCCGAGCAGCGCCCCGAGCGGCCCGGCCGCACCATGGTCACCACCGACCACCGGGTGATCCGGTCCTGGGCCGAGCGCCGCGGCGCCCGCCCGGCCACCATGCCGGGCAGCGTGCTCGACGGCGTGCTCGGCGTGCTGCGCTTCGACTTCCCCGGCTACGGCGGCGCGGTGCTGCAGCGCGTCGGCTGGGAGGAGTGGTTCGCCACCTTCGACGCCCGCAGGCTGAACTTCCTCTTCCAGGAGCAGCGCCCGGACGGCAGCACGAGCAACTTCAACCGGCTCGAGCACCCCGCACCCGGCCTGCGGTGACGCCGGTCCGCGGCCTCGGCCCGGTCCTCCCGGCATTCGACGACGTCCGGCGGATCGCCGTGCTGCGCGGCGGCGGCCTCGGCGACCTCCTCTTCGCGGTGCCCGCCGTGCACGCCCTGCGCGCCGCCTACCCGGCGGCCCGGCTGCTGCTGCTCGGCACTCCGCTGCACGCCGCGCTGCTGCGCGACCGGCCGAGCCCGTTCGACGAGGTGGTCACGCTCCCGCCGCACCCGCGCGCGCAGCCCGACCCCGACCCGGAGTTCCTGGCCCGCGCCTGCCGGGAACCGATCGACCTCGCCGTCCAGCTGCACGGCGGCGGCGCCTGGTCCAACCCGTTCCTGCTCGCGCTGCGCCCGCGGTACTCGGTCGGCCCGCGCACACCCGAGGCGGCGGCGCTCACCCGCTGCCTCCCCTTCCGCTACCACCAGCACGAGGTGCTGCGCGCGCTGGAGGTCGCCGGGCTGGCAGGCGCGCCGCCGGTCCTGCTGCAGCCGGAGGTCGCCGTCACCGACGCCGACCGCGGGGCCGCCGACGCGGTACTCGGCGAGCCGGACGGCCCGGTGCTCGCCGTCCACCCCGGCGCCACCGACCCGCGCCGGTGCTGGCCTGCGGAGCGGTTCGCCGAGGTCGCCGCGCGGTGCGTCGCGGGCGGCGCCACCGTCGTCCTGCTCGGCACCGAGGAGGAGCGGCCGCTGCTCACCGGCATCGAGCGCGCCGCGGGCCCCGGCCCCCGCCTGCACGTTCTTGCCGGACACCCGCTCCGCACCGTCGTCGGCGTGCTCGCCCGCAGCGCGGTGCTGCTCGGCAACGACAGCGGGATCCGGCACCTGGCCCAGGCGGTCGGCACGCCGACCGTCGGCATCTACTGGATGGTCAACGTCATCAACGCGAGCCCGCTCGGCCGCACCACCGACCGCATCCTCATCTCCTTCCGCACCCACTGCCCGGCCTGCGGCGCCGACTGCACCGACGAGAAGCTCCCGCGCTGCCCGCACGACGATTCCCTCGTCGACACCGTCGGCGTCGACGCCGTCCTCGGCGAGGTCGAGAGCCTGCTGCCCTGACGCGGTGCGGGCGCTGCCTGCCCCGGGTCAGCCCAGGTGTGCGGCGATCGCCGGGACGGCCTCGACCGGATGTCTGGCCTGCAGCGCGAGTTCGACCCCGCGGTACTCCCAGGCGGGCTCGCGCCGGTACAGCACCCCCATGAGCAGGCCGGGTGCGGCTCCGGCGGCCGCGAGGTCGTAGCGGGCGAGTTCGCGGTCGGTACCGCCGTCGACCAGCCGGCAGAAGGCATTCTCGACCTCGGCGAAGGTCTGGCCGGTGTAGCAGGTGACGAGGAAAGTGATGGCGTCGACGTGCGCGGCGAGACGGGTCAGGTCGACGGTGATGACCTCGTTGTCGCCCTTGCCCTCTCCGGTGGTGCTGTCGCCGTGGTGGCGCACCGCGCCGTCGGTGGAGCTGAGCTGTTCGTGGTAGACCGCGTCCACGAGGCTCCCGCCCGCGTACAGCAGCGCCGCGGCGTTGAGGTCGATGTCCCGGGCCCGCGAGCCGAACCGGGCGCGCCGCACCGGATCCCAGCCCACGGCCATCTTCACGTACTGCACCGCGCCACCGCTGCCCGACAACACCATCATGCGGACTCTCCCCTCCAGCAACCTCCGCGCACGCGAATCCGCCGTGCGCCATCACATCCTGGCCCCACCCTAACCCGCTGCGCGCCGATGCCCGCCGTCGCCGATTCCGGGTACGCGCACGCCACGGAGGGTATCTTTCTGCTCCAGGTGCGCCGGGAAGTCTGGTCGGCAATGTCGTGTCCGCCGACCCCGAAGGCCCTGCCATGACCTCCGCCTCCGCGCTCGTTCCTGAGCCCCGCTCCGGTGCCGCCGTCGCGATCGAGCACCTGTCCAAGCGCTTCGGCTCCATCCTCGCCGTCGACGACCTCACCCTCGAAGTGGCGCGCGGGGAGGTATTCGGGTTCCTCGGACCGAACGGCGCAGGCAAGTCGACCACGATCCGGCTGCTGCTCGGGCTGATCCGCCCCAGCGCAGGCAGCGTGCGGGTCTTCGGCGACGCCGCCGCCGACGTGCGCCGCGCGCACCGCCACCTGGCCTACGTCCCGGCCGACGTCGCGCTGTGGCCCGCGTTGACCGGCGCGGAGATCCTGCATCTGATCGCGGCCACCGGCCCCGGCGCCGACCCGGGCTACCGGGACGAGCTCATCGAGCTCTTCGCCCTCGACACCGGCAAACCGGCCAAGACCTACTCGACCGGCAATCGGCAGAAGGTCGCGCTGGTCGCCGCTTTCGCCTCCCGGGCACCGCTGCTGGTGCTCGATGAGCCGACCAGCGGCCTGGACCCGCTGATGGAGCACCGGTTCCGCGCCTGTGTCGAGCAGGCCCGCGAGCGCGGGCAGACGGTGTTCCTCAGCTCGCACCAACTCGGCGAGGTCGAGGCGCTGTGCGACCGGGTCGCGATCCTGCGCGCCGGGCGGCTGGTGCAGATCGCCACTCTGGCCGAGCTGCGCCGGCTGCGTCGCACCGTTGTCGAGATCACCCACCGCGGCAGGCCACCTGCGCTCGACGGTGTCGACGGCGTGGAATCGGTCGAGGTCCTCGACGAGCACCGGCTGCGCTTCACCCTGTCCGGGACCGCCGCCCCGGCCCTGCGCGCCATGGCCGCCGCCGAGGTGACCGGCCTGACCTCGCGCGAGCCGAGCCTGGAGGAGATCTTCCTCGACTACTACGGGCAGGGTGCGCGGTGACCACCACGATGGCCGTGCCCCTTACCGCCGCGCCGGGGCGGGTGTTGACCCGGCTGATCGCGCGGCAGACCTGGCGTGGTGCGTTGGTCGTCACCGGCGCGGCCACCGCGCTCTCGGCGCTGGTCGCGGTGCAGTTCCGCAGCACCTTCGCCGGGCAACTCGGCGCCGACAGCATCCGCGCGCTGGCGGAGAACCCTGCCGTACGGATGCTGTTCGGGCCCGCGCGAGCGCTCGACGACCCCGGCGGGTTCACCGTCTGGCGCACCGGCATCCCGGTGCTGGTGCTGTGCGGGGTATGGGCCCTGTTGACCGCGACCCGCCTGACCCGGGGCCAGGAAGAAGCCGGGCAGACCGAACTGCTGCTCGCCGGGCGGCTGCGCCCGCTCGATCTGTTGACCCGAACAACTGGCGTATCCGCGGCGCTCGGCGCGGTGATCGCCGCGAGCGTCGGCGCCGGACTGATCGCCGCGGGCACCGACCCGGTCGGCGCGGTGCTGCATGCGCTGTGCGTGCTCGGCGTGGCCGCCACCTTCGCTGCGGTCGGCATGCTGGCCGCGCAGCTCGCGCCGACCAGGGCCGGTGCGAGCGGGTCGGCGGCCGCGGTGCTCGCGGCGAGCCTGTTGGCGCGGATGATCGCCGACGGCGTGCCCGCCCTGGCGTGGGCCGCGTGGCTGACCCCGTTCGGGACGGCCGCGCGCGTCGCCCCCTACGCCGAGAACAACCCGGCCCCGCTGCTCGTGCTCGCCGGGCTCGCCGTCGTACCCGCCATGGCGGCCTTCGTGGTGGCGGGGGCTCGCGATCTCGGCGCCGCACCGCTCGCCCGCGCCCGCGGCCGCGCCCCCCGCACCCGGCTGCTCGGCTCCCCGGGCGGGTTCGCGCTGCGCCGCGCGATCGCGCCGACAGCAGCGTGGGCCGCCGGGATCGGCGCCTACTTTCTGCTCATCGGCGCCATGACCGCCTCGATCCTGGAGTTCTTCGCCACCAACATCCGCTTCGCCGAACTGGCCGCCGCCGCGGGCTTCGGCGGGCTGTCCTCCGCCCCCGGCTTCGCCGCCGCCCTGCTGGCCATCCTGGCCGTCCCCGCCGGGCTCTACGCCGCCGCGCGCATCGCGGACATGGCCGCCGCGGAGCAGGCGCGCCGCTGCACCGCCCTGCACGCAGGCACCGCGGGCCGGACCCGGCTGGCAGGCGCCGAAATCGCGGTCACCACCGCCGGTCTGGCGGTTCTCCTGCTCACCGCCGCGGTGAGCATGGCGGCAGGCGCCAGGCTCACCGGCGCACCCCTGACCCTGACCGACACCCTCACCGGCGCCGCCAACGTCGCACCCGTCGCCCTGCTCGGGCTCGGCGCGGCCACCCTCGCCCTCGGCTGGTACCCGCGCGCGGTCACGGCCGTGGGCGCCGTGCCCGTCGCGGGCGGGTTCCTGCTCGATGTCACCGCGCAGAGCGTCGGCGCGCCCGCGTGGGTCACCCGGGTCTCGCCCTTCGCCCACCTCGCCCCCGTCCCCGATGCCCCGCCGAACTGGGCGGCGACCCTCGTCTTCCTCGCCGTCGCCACGGTGCTTGCCCTGCTCGGGCTGTACGGCTACCAGCGCCGCGACCTCACCGGCTGAGCGCCGCACCGGCCGCGCCGCCGAGCGTTCACGGTGTTCCGGCGTTGGCCCGGATGCGCTCGATGAGCGCGGTGGTGGAGCGGTCGGCCAGGTAGCCGAGCACCCGGACCTCGCCGCCGTAGCTGTGCACCACCGGCGTCTCCGGCAGCATGTCGGGGCGGTAGTCGCCGCCCTTGACGTACAGGTCGGGGCGGAGCGCGCGGATCAGCTCGGCGGGGGTGTCCTCCTCGAACACCACCACGTGGTCGACGCAGGAGAGCGCGGCCAGGACTGCGGCGCGGTCGGGGGCGGTGTTCACCGGGCGCTCGGGGCCCTTGAGCTTGCGGACGCTGGCGTCCGAGTTCACCGCGACGACGAGCACGTCGCCGAGGCGCTTGGCCTCGTTCAGGTAGGAGACGTGGCCCGCGTGCAGCACGTCGAAGCAGCCGTTGGTGAAGACGATGCAGCGCCCGGCGCCGCGGTGCGCCTCGACCGCGCGGGCCAGCTCGGCGCGGCCGAGCACCGCGGTGCCGGTGCGGCCGAGGCGGTCGCGGAGCTGCGCGGTGGAGCAGACGGCGGTGCCGGTGCGGTGCACGACCACGTCGGCGGCGGCCTGCGCCACCTCGGCCGCGGCAGTGAGCGGGAGGCCGTCGACCAGCGCGAGGGTGAGCGCGGCGACGAAGGTGTCGCCCGCGCCCGCCGACTGGCTCTCGGCGACCGGCTCGGCCCAGGTGCGGTGCGCGGGCCTGGCGCCGTCGAGCAGGACTGCGCCGTCCCGGTCCAGGGTGACGACGGCGGCGCCCGCGCCGGTCATCGCGAAGAGCCGGTCGCGGTGCTCGGTGAAGACCTCGACCCGGTCGGCGCCGTCCGGCGGGGTGAGGCCGAGCGCCTCGGCGGCCTCGCCCGCGTTCGGGGTCACGACGTCCGGGCGCAGTTCGCGCCAGCGCGCCGGGTGGTGGGTGTCGACGACCAGCAGCGGCAGGGTGTGGCGGAGCGCGGCGAGTTCGGCGCGGACCCGGTCGGCGACGGCGCCGTCGTAGTCGCAGACCACCACCGCGTCCGCCCCGGCGAGCAGGTCGGGGAGCGGGCGGACCAGGGCGGCGATCTCCTCGACGGTGGCGGGGGTGCGGTCGCCGTCGTCGAAGCGGACCAGGATCTGGTCGCCGGAGACCACGCGGCACTTCGCCACGGTGCTGCGGCCTTCGCAGGCGAGCAGGTGGTCGGTGCCGACCCCGGCGGCGGCCAGGGTGGTGCGCAGGGTGGCGCCGCGGTCGTCGGCGCCGGTGAGGCTGACGAGGTCGACGGTGGCGCCGAGCGCCGCCAGGTTCGCGGCGGTATTGGCGGCGCCGCCGGGCACCGGGGTGCTGCGGTCGATGTCGACGACCGGGACCGGGGCCTCGCGGCAGAGCCGGTCGGAGCGGCCCCAGAGCCACAGGTCGAGTACGGAGTCGCCGAGTACCACCACGCGGGCCTCGGTGCCCGCGAGGCGGTCGGCCACCTCGGGGGTGAGGCCGCCCGCCATCGCGGACCGCGTGTCGTCGCTTGGATTCGAGCTCACGGGCACATCCCTCCACTCGTCCTTCGTCCTGGCCGCGCGGTTCCACCGGGGGAGGAAATGAAACCGCGAAGACCCGCCACCCTGACGGGCGGCAGGTCTTCGCAGGGACCGCGTGCCGCGGGAGGCCCGGCGGCGGTGCGCCCCGCCGCGGCAATAGGCGGGCTGTCCTCGCGGCGGTGAGCGGGCCGCGGCAGCAGCGCGGTGGCTCGCAGCCCCGGATGAGCGCGCGTACTTCGCGCCGGTCCCCGGCTACGCGGCGACGGCGGGGAGGAGCCGGGGGAGGACGGCCGCGCCCGCGGTGGCGGCGACGGCGGACCCGGTGGCGATGGTCCAGCCGACCGGCCCCAGCGGGCTGCAGCCGAAGTAGTGGCAGAGCCCCGGCGTCATGACGATGGCGCCGAGCACCGCGCCGCTGGCCGCGGTGGTCACCCAGACCATCGGGCTGCGCCGCCCGGAGATCAGCGTCTGCCCCAGCTGGGTGCCGATCAGCGCGACCAGCCCGATGGTCGCCGCGCGCTGCTCGGTGGCGAGCACCCGCCCGGTCGTCCAAGCCACCGCCGCCCCGGTCGCGGTGACCGCGCCGCGCAGCGCCAGCGTGCGCAGCAGGTCGTCGCCGAGGTCGGCGGGCGGGATCTCGGCCAGCTGCGCCGCCCGCTTCGCGACGACGGCGGCCGGGTCGGCGCCTTCGTCCGGCCCGGCCTCCGCGCTGCTCGGGGAGAGCGCGAGCGCGAGCGCCGGGAACATGTCGGTGAGCATGTTGACCAGCAGGAACTGTCTGGTCCCGAGCGGCGCGCGGCCGTTCACCGCGGTGCCGTATGCGGTGAACGCCACCTCGCCCGCGTTCCCGCCGACCAGCACCCCGACCGCGTCGGTGACCCGCTGCCACATCCCGCGCCCCTCCACCAGCGCGTGCAGCAGCGCGGTCGGATCCGGGTCGGTGAGCACCAGGTCGGCGGCGTTGCGCGCGGCCGCGGAGCCGTGCGCGGCGAGCCCGATCCCGACATCGGCGGTGCGGATGGCGGCCGCGTCGTTGGCGCCGTCCCCGGTCATCCCGACCACGTGCCCGCCGCGCCGCAGCGCCGCCACGATCCGCACCTTCTGCTCCGGGTTGACCCGCGCGAACACCGTGCTGCGCTCGATCAGCTCGTTCTGCTCGCGCTCGGCCAGCCGGTCCAGGTCGGCGCCGGTCGCCACCTCGTGCACGGCGATGCCGAGCTGCTCGGCCACCGCGACCGCGGTCACCGGGTGGTCGCCGGTGATCATCCGGACGCTGATCCCGTTGTCCTGCAACGCCTTCACCAGGGGAACGGTCTGCGGCCGCGGCGTGTCCGCGAGCCCGACGAAGCCGAGCAGGGTGAGCTCGCCGATCGCCCGCTCCACGTCCTCCGGCCGATCCGCGAGGTCGCGCCTGGCCACCACCAGCACCCGCAGCCCCTGCTCGGCGAGTTCGTGCACCGCGCGCTGGGCCCGCTCGCGCACCTCGTCGGTGAGCTCGGCGGCGCCGTCCGCGGTGCGCACCTTGGCGCAGCGCGGCAGCACCACCTCGGGCGCCCCCTTCACCACCAGCCGCAGCCGCTTGGTGGTCTTGCCGAGCGCGGCGGCGTAGCCGCGGTTGGACTCGAACGGGATCTCGTCGATCGGGTCCCAGCGGTGCGCTTCGTCGCCGAGCACCTCGGCGGCGGCGTCCAGGACCGCGCGGTCGGTGGCGTGCAGCACCGGGCCGTCGGCCGGGTCGGGGCAGGCGCGGGAGGCGGCGCGCAGGAGCCTTCGGGCGTCGTCGGAGTCGGCGTCCGAATCCCACTGCGCATCCAGATCGGCCAGCATGACCAGCCGCAGCCGGCCCTCGGTGAGGGTCCCGGTCTTGTCGAAGCAGAGCGTGTCCACCCGGCCCAGCGCCTCCACGGTCCGGCTGGCCCGCACCAGCACGCCGTAGCGGGAGAGCCTGCGCGCCGCCGCCAGCTGCGCGACCGTCGCGACCAGCGGCAGCCCCTCGGGCACCGCGGAGACCGCCACCGCGACCCCGTCCGAGACCGCCGCGCGCAGCGTGTTGCCGCGCACCCCGCCGAGCAGCGCGACCAGCCCGCCGCCCGCCAGGGTGAAGGGCAGCGCCCGGTCGGTGAGCTTGCGCAGCTGCGCCTGCACCCCGGCCTTGTCCGGCGGCACCGCGCCCGCGGTGGCCCGGCCCGCCTGGGTGTCGTCGCCGACCGCGACCACCACCGCCAGCGCCGAGCCGTTCACCACGGTGGTCCCCTCGAAGACCATGCAGGAGCGGTCGGCGGGCGCGGCGCCCGGCGTCGGCGCCACCCGCTTCTCCACCGTCACCGACTCGCCGGTCAGCCCGGACTCGTCCAGCTCCAGGTCCTCGGTCCAGAGCAGCCTGGCGTCGGCGGGCACCACCTCGCCCGCGCAGACCAGGATCAGGTCGCCGACGGTGAGCAGCTCGGCGCTCACCTCCTCGGTCGCCGGGTCGCGCTCCTCCCGCGCCTCCCGCGCCACCAGGCGGCCGGTGAGCTGCTGGTTCTCCATGAGGTGGTGCAGCGCGCGCTCGGCCCGCTGCCGCTGCCGCGCGGAGATCACCGCGTTCACCGCGAGCACCGAGGAGAGCAGCACCGCGTCGCCGGGCGAGCCGAGGATGGCGGTGGCGATGGCGCCGACGCCGAGGATCGGGGTCAGCGGGTCGTCCAGCTCGCGGCGCAGGTGGCCCGCGAAGGCCAGCGCGGGCGCCAGCCGGGCGCGCAGCGCGCCGTCGGACGGCGTCAGCGCCTCGCGGTCGGCCACCGCGGCAGGTTCCGGGAGCCTGCGCAGCGCCTCGTCGGGCTGCAGCGCGTGCCAGGGCAGCAGCGGCGCGGGCGCGGTGCGCGGCTCGACCCGCACCGCCCGCCAGCCGGTGACCGCGCCGTTCAGCAGCCCGGCGCAGTGCGCGGCGAGCATCGGGGTGCCGTGCGCGCCGCGACCGGGGGAGACGGCGAGCACCAGCCCGCCGAGCGTGGCCGCCGACAGCGCCAGCGCGCGGCCGCGCTCGCTGACCTCGCGGGCGGGCGCGACGGTGGCGAGCACCCGCTGCACCTGGTCCAGATCCCGGCACACCAGGTCCGCGCCCCACGGCACCTGCGGCGTTCCGACGTCGGCGCCGAGCAGCCCGATGCCGATATCGGCCCAGGCGAGCCCCTTGTGCGCGCGCGGGCTGAGCACCGCGACGGTGCGGCCGTCGGCCTGCAGGTCGTGCACCTGCGCGCTGAACGAGACCGTGCCCGGCACGAACTCGTCCACCAGCGACCGCAGCTCGGCGGCGTCCTCGCCCGCGGCGAGCACCACCCGCAGCCCGGCCGCGCGGGCCGCGGTGAGCACGCCGTGCGCCCGCCGGTCGATCTCCCGGCCGACCAGCACCGTGCCGAGCACCCGCTCGCCGTCGCGCAGCTCGCGCCGGACCGGGCGCATGGTCGGGCCGCGGTCGGCGGTGCCGGTGTCCGGGTGCACCAGCCGCAGCCTGCCCTTCGGCGCCGGGCGGCCGTGCTCGGCGGGGGAGTCCCAGAGCAGCTTCTGGGCCGCGCTCCACACCTGCTCGGCCGAGTCCTCCGCGCCCGGCTCGGCGTCGAGGACGACGCGGCGATCGGTGAGCAGCGCCTCGCCGTCGATCAGCAGGGTGTCGAGCCGGTCCAGCCTGCGCAGCGCGCCCGGGTGCAGGGTGAGCACCCCGGCCCTGGCCAGCAGGGTGGAGACGGTGGTGCTGAAGGCCTCGCGGCTGGCCCGCGCCGCCTTGGGGGCGCCGAGCGCGAGCGCGTCGGCGGTGTCGCCGAACCGGCCGCCGACCACCAGCGCGGCCGCGCCCGCCAGCGAGCCGCTCGCGGTCTCGTCGGCCACCCGCTCCACCGGCCCGTTCGGCAGCGGCACCGGGCGGTCGTGGCCGGGCAGCGGGTCGGTGACGCCGTCCGACTCGTGGTGCAGCTCGGCCTCCCAGGCCCGCCAGCGCTGGTGCCTTGCCACCGCCTCGGTCAGCATGAGCGCCCGCTGCGCGGTGTCGACCAGCAGGTTCGGCACCCCGTCGGTGCCGCTCTCGCCGATCGCGGTGCCCATCGCGTTGGCCAGCGTGAGCAGCAGGTCGGCGCGCGGGCGGCCCAGCCGCTCCTCCAGCACCCGGCGCACCCGGGGCTGGGTGTCGGCCAGCGCGGTCAGCGAGCGCACCGCGCGCAGCGGCGCCTGCACCGGCAGCAGCGCGGTGGTGCCGGAGGCGGCCAGCGCGGCCAGGTCGCCGAGCACGCCGATGGCGGCGGCGAGCAGCGGCTCCCGGTCCCCTGGGTGCTCGTCGCTGCGGCTCCAGTCCAGCTCGGCGACCTCGGTGAACTCCTCCACCCGCTCGATCGCCGCGATCAACTCGGGCAGGTCGCCCGCGCCGTCGGCGAGCGCGACGACCACCCGCCCGGTCACCGCGTTCACCCGGTACCAGTCGACCCCCTCCAGCCTGCCCAGCTGCTTCTGCAGTGCGCGCAGCACCGCGGGGTGCTTGCCGCTGCCGAGCCCGCGCACCTCCACCGTCGCGCGATCCCCGGTCACCGCCACCCGGCGCTGGTGCCGGTCCGGGCGCGGGTCGACCAGCGCCGCGAGATCGGTGCGCAGGGCGTGCTCCGGCCCGCCGTCCAACAGCTCACCGGCCGCCCGCGCGCCGCTCTCCAGCGCGTTCATCGGCGCCTCCGCGATCCTGGTGCTCGCCGCCGCCGCGAACAGCACCCCCGTCCGCGCCACTCCCACCAGCACCGAGGCCGGAGCCTCCACCCACCACGACGACAGCACTCCGCGCACAGATAAAGCCATGGGGGGCGGCTACCCGAGGTGTTTTGTCCGAAACGGAGCAGAATGCGGCCCCGACCGGGTGGTCTCCGTCACGAAATCGTAGTGGCGCCGGTCACACTTTCGTGTCGGCGGCGGCCGCGGTGTCACTCGGCGCGGGCGTGCTCACGCCCGGCCGCGCGCGTCGCCGCCGGGTTCGGCGTTACCCCAGTGAGTCGGCGGTTTTCGCAGGTCGCCCGCGGGGGTGTGTCAGCCCCCTGAACGGCAGTGTGCAACCCGCATATCTACTACCGGGCTCAGTAGATGTGCGCCCGTCCCAGTGTTACGAACTGTTTACTGTCGGAGAGGGCAGGGTAACCGAAAAACAGCCGGGCGGACCGATGCTCCAGCTCCGGCGGCAATGCTCGGAGCGTGGGTAGCACGCCGGGGCGGGATGCGATTCTCCTCGTCACGGCCTGTCCGCGCCTGTCGGCAGAGGAATGGTAGTGAGCGCGAACTTGATGATCGTCGAGGACGACACCCGGGTGCGGGACGCACTGCGCCTGGCCATGGAGGACGAGGGCTACGCCGTCGCCGAGGCCGGGGAAGTGGCGCACGCGCTCGACCAACTGCGTACCAACGGCGTACCAGATGTGATGATCGTCGACCTGATGATCGACGAGACCGATGGTTTCGACTGCATCCGCGAGATCCGCAGGGACCACGATGTCCCGATCATCGTGGTCAGCGCCCGCGACGACACCCACGACGTGGTGGCGGCGCTGGAGGCCGGTGCGGACGACTTCCTGGCCAAGCCGTTCGAGATCAAGGAGATGACGGCCCGGATGCGGGCCCTGCGCCGCCGGGCGGGCTTCGCCGCGGAGCGCTCCGAGCACCGCGAGCAGGTGCTCGACGCCGACCCCGAGCGGCCGCTGGTGCTCGTGCCCGCCGCGGGCGCGGTGCGCAGGGGCGACGAGGAGCTGCACCTGACGCTCACCGAGTTCCGGCTGCTGTGCGAGCTCGCCGAGACCCCCGGCCGCGTGCTGAGCAGACAGACCCTGCTGGAGAACGTCTGGGAGAAGGGATTCTTCGGCGACGAGCGGATCGTCGACGTGCACATGCGGAGGCTGCGCACCAAGATCGAGCGCGACCCCTCCGACCCCAGGATCGTGGTCACCGTACGGGGCCTCGGCTACCGGCTGGACATCCGCCGCTGACCGACGAAGCCCTCCATCATCCACCGAGAAGAGACGCGTGTCACGCCGTCACCGGCATTGTCACGCGACCGTCAACAACTCGACCGGTTCAGCTCAAAGTTCCTTCGCAAGCCTGGACGAGTACACGAACCCGACGAGGGAGATGTATGTCAACGCCAACCCTGTCCCCGCCCACCGCGCGCGAGACCGACCGCGGCAGAACCGTGTTGCGGGCGCCCCGCGTCGGTGACGCCGCGCAGATCTGGCAGATCGCCAAGGACTCGCAGGTCCTCGACGCCAACTCGAGCTACGCCTACCTGCTCTGGTGCCGTGACTTCCCGGCCACCTCGGTGGTCGCCGAGGTCGACGGCGAGGTCGTCGGGTTCGTGATCGGCTTCATCCGCCCCAAGGCGCCGGACACCGTCTTCGTCTGGCAGGTGGCGGTCGACCCCTCGCAGCGCGGCAAGGGCACCGGAACCGCGCTGCTGCACAAGCTGCTGGACGACACGGCCGCCGCGGGCGTCTCGATCCTGGAGACCACGGTCTCCCCGGACAACGAGGCGTCGATCGCGATGTTCGGCTCGGTCGCCCGCAAGCGCGGCGCCGACATGATCAAGCGCCCCCTGTTCGATCCCTCGGCCTTCCCCGACAACCACGAGGCCGAAGACCTGTACACCATCGCCCCTATCACCCCGGAGGAGCACCGATGATCACCGCCGAGACCACCGTGTTCGAGAGCCTCGAGTCGAACGTCCGGGGCTACTGCCGCTCCTGGCCGACGATCTTCACCACCGCCAAGGGCGCCTGGCTGAAGGACGAGGAGGGCAAGGACTTCCTCGACTTCTTCGCGGGCGCGGGCGCGCTGAACTACGGCCACAACAACGACCTGCTGAAGAAGCCGCTGCTCGATTACATCGCGAGCGACGGAATCACGCACGGCCTGGACATGTCCACCGTGGCCAAGCGGGAGCTGCTGACCACGGTCCGCGACACCCTGCTCGCCCCGCGCGGGCTGGACTACAAGGTGCAGTTCCCCGGCCCGACCGGTGCCAACGCCGTCGAGGCCGCGCTCAAGCTGGCCCGCAAGATCACCGGCCGCAAGACCATCCTGAGCTTCACCAACGCCTTCCACGGCATGACGCTCGGCGCGCTCTCGGTCACCGGCAACGCGGCCAAGCGCGCGGGCGCGGGCGTCCCGCTGGTGCACGCCACCCCGATGCCCTACGACGGCTACTTCGACAACACCACCGCCGACTTCCAGTGGATGGAGCGGGTGCTGGACGACACCTCGTCCGGCTTCGACCGCCCGGCCGCGGTGATCGTGGAGACCGTGCAGGGCGAGGGCGGCGTGAACCTGGCCCGCCCGGAGTGGTTGCGGCACCTGGCCGAGCTCTGCTCCGCGCGCGGCATCCTGCTCATCGTCGACGACGTGCAGATGGGCTGCGGCCGCACCGGCCCGTTCTTCTCCTTCGAGATCGCGGGCATCACCCCGGACATCGTGACGCTCTCCAAGTCGATCGGCGGCTACGGCCTGCCGATGGCGCTGGTGCTCTTCAAGCCGGAGCACGACCAGTGGAACCCGGGCGAGCACAACGGCACCTTCCGCGGCAACAACCCGGCCTTCGTCACCGCCACCGCGGCGCTGAAGCACTACTGGAGCGACGACGAGCTGGAGAAGGCGACGCTCGCGAACGGCGAGAAGGTCGCCACCGAGCTGGGCAAGCTCGCCGAGACCTTCCCTGGCCTGTCCACCCGCGGCCGCGGTATGGTGCACGGCCTGGTGTTCGACGACCCGGGCCAGGCCGGGAAGGTCGGTCAGGCGGCGTTCGAGCGCGGTCTGCTGGTGGAGACCTCCGGCTCCATGGACGAGGTCGTCAAGCTGCTGCCGCCGCTGACCCTGACCGACGACGAACTCACCGAGGGCCTCGCCCGGCTCGGCGCGGCCGTCGACAACGTGATGGGAGGATGAGCATGATCGTCAGAACCACCGAGGAGATCACCGGCACCGAGCGCGACGTGGCCGGTAAGGGCTGGCGCAGCAAGCGCATCGTGCTCGGCGGTGACGGCGTGGGCTTCAGTTTCCACGAGACCACCATCGAGGCGGGCTCCACCCACGTCTTCCACTACCAGAACCACATCGAGGCGGTCTGGCTGACGGAGGGCGAGGGCTCGCTGCACGACCTCGACAACGACGTCACCTATGAGCTCGGCCCCGGCTCGATGTACCTGCTGAACGGGCACGAGAAGCACCGCCTGGAGGCGCGCACGCAGATGCGCATGCTGTGCGTGTTCAATCCGCCGGTCACCGGGCAGGAGGTACACGACGAGAACGGCGTCTACCCGCTCGTCGAGGTGAACAGCTGAGCGAACCGGCGTTCCCT
>NZ_JBHVAK010000043.1:0-59793 GCF_042667085.1 Nocardia sp. NPDC057353 | reverse complement strand
TGACGGCCGTGCAGGTCGCGGAGCGGGACGCTCCCGGTCACGACCGGCTCGGCTGGGGGGTGGAGCGGGGCTCAGCCCACCGGGCTGAGATCGGCGCCGACCGGGGGGAAGGCGGAGAGCCCGCTGCGGAAGACCTCGACCTCGCCGGGGACCGCGGGCACCCCGGCGGCCGCCAGCGCCTGCGCCTTGAAGGCCTGCGCCGCCACGCTGAGCCGGTGCACCACCGGCTCGATGCGGTGCTCGGGCGGCGGCGGCCAGCTCTCGCCCCAGACCACCACCTCCATCCCGCCGTCGTCCAGCGCCTTCACCAGCCCGCGGTGCGTCCTGGTGTCGGCGGCGAGCACCTCGGAGGCGATGGCGAGCGCGTGCGGCTGCCTGCCCCGCCCGCCGGTCGCCAGCACCGACTCCAGCTCCAGCACCTCGGCGCCGAGGATGCGCAGCGGCCTGGCGTCGGCGAGATCGGCCACCAGCACGGTGACGTCCCAGCCCGCTACGGCGCGGTCGAAGAGCCACCCGCCCGCATGCTGGACGACGTCGAGGACGTCGACCCCGACGATGTCGAGCCGGTAGCGGATGGTTCCCCACTTGAAGCGAAGTCGCGAGCCAGAGACCTGGTGTACTCGGTGAATACCTCGGTCAGCGGGATCGTTCGGTCGAGCAGCCATGAGATCTCCATTCCGTTGATGAAGGCGACGATTTCCATAGCCCGGATTTCTGGGTCGAGGTCGGGCCGGTACCGTCCGATCTCCTGGTTCTGCCGGATGGTCCCGGCGACGATCTCGACCGCGACCTTCCAGCGGTCGAGCAGCCGATCGTGCAGGGGAGCCTCGGGCAGCAGGTTCTCCACCAGCAGGACGACGAAGGTGCCGACCAGCTCCGGGGAGCGGGCCATGCGGTCCGCCACCCGGCGGATCTCGGCGAGCAGGTCGTTGGTCAGGTCCGCGTCCCTGGCGTCGTCCGCGTCGCGGGCGTCGAGGACGGCGTGCAGCAGCTGCTCCTTGGATTGGAAGTGGTGCAGCAGCCCGGCAGGCGTGACTCCCGCTTCGCGGGCGATCTGGGCCAGGCTGGTACTGCGCCACCCGTTGCGGGTGAGCAGCCGCTGGGCGACGCCGAGGATCCGCTGCCTGCGGTCCTCGCCCTTGGCGAGGAGGGTGGCGTAGGGGCGGGGAGTGGTCACGAGGAGTTCCTGTCCGACAAAACCTAGTGAACACACAGTAGGTTGGTTTGGGCGGTGTGACAAGGGTCTCAGGGGAAGTTGCCTCCAAGCCCTTCCCTCGACTGCGGATGATAACGTCATTCTCGCTGGTTGAAGCCGAATTTTGGGGCAAATTCCGCGGATCTACGGATATCCTTCTCTCCGATTGTGATAACGTCGTTCCCACCACGAATCGATCCCAATGGGAGGGTCACGATGTCGGTTCCCACCAGCAGCACCTCGCTGTATCCGCCCGGTGGATTCGGGCCACCGAAGGATCGCCGCGGGCACGCGGCGGGGGCGTTGGGGCTGCCCGCGGGCACCGAGGTGTTCTCGGCGGACAACCACATCTCGCTCGCGCACGACATCTTCTTCGAGCGGTTCCCGGAGGAGCTCAAGGACAAGGCGCCGCGGGTCTGGTACGAGGACGGCGCCTTCCAGCTCGGCCGCAAGGGGAAGTCGTTCCTGCCCGGCGATTTCAGCCACGTGCTGATGCAGTACGACCCGCTGGAGGGGTCGGGCAGCGGCAACCTCGAGGCCAGGATCGCCGACCTGCGCGCGGACGGCATCGCCAAGGAGCTCGCGTTCCCGAACGCTCTGCTCGCCCTGCTCTTCTACCCGGACCGGGAGATCCGCGAACTCTGCTTCCGGACCTACAACGCCTACATCGCCGAGCTGCAGGAGCAGTCGAACGGCAGCTTCTACGGCGTCGGGCTGATCAACTGGTGGGACGGCGACGGCGCCCGCCGCACGCTGGCCGAGCTGAAGTCGCTGGGGCTGCGGACCTTCCTGCTCCCGCTGTCGGCGGGCAAGGACGAGGAGGGCAGGGTCATCGACTACGCCTCCACCGCCATGCGGCCGGTCTGGGAGGCGATCGAGGAGTCCGGGGTCCCGGTCTCGCACCACATCGGCGAGTCGCCGCTCTCGGCGCCCTGCGAGGTGAACAGCGTCGCGGTCGGCATGATGCACAATGTCGCGCCGTTCCGGGAGCTGTTCTCCAAGTACATCTTCAGCGGCATCCTGGACCGGCACCCCGGGCTCAGCGTCGGCTGGTTCGAGGGCGGCATCAACTGGGTGCCCGCGGCCATCCAGGACGCCGAGCACATGCTGGCCTCCTTCCAGCACATGCTGGACCGGCCGGTCGAGCACGACGTGCGGTACTACTGGCAGAACCACATGCGGGCCTCGTTCATGGTCGACCCGCTCGGGCTCTCGCTCATCGACCACATCGGCCGCGACCGGGTCATGTGGTCCTCGGACTACCCGCACAACGAGAGCACCTTCGGCTACTCGGAGAAGTCCATCGGGACCGTGGTCGACGCGGTCGGCCCCGAGGACGCGGCGCGCATCGTGAGCGGCAATGTGCTCGACTTCCTCGGGCTGGCCGGATGACCGCCTTCGCCACCCGGCGCGGAGACGTCGCCTTCCCGATCCCGGACGTCCCGGACCGGGCCAGGATGCGGCGGGAGACCGGGGCCAGGCTGCGCGCGAGCATGGCGGCCAAGGGCGTGGACGCGCTGGTGCTGCTGAACAACAGCAATGTCGTCTACGCGACCGGGGCCAACTGGCCGCTCGGCGACGCCGGGCTCTCGCACGTCGAGCGCCCGGTGGCGGTGGTGCTGCGCGACGACCCGTGGCCGCACCTGTTCCTGCCGTTCCGGGAGGGCGCATCGGCCGAGCGCGACCTGCCCGCCGACCACCTGCACGGCCCGGTCTACCTCGAATTCGACGAGGGCGTCGAGCAGTTCGCCCGGCTGCTGGCCGAGCTGATCCCGGCCGGGTCGAGCGTGGCGGTGGACGAGCACACCGGCGCCATGCTGCGCGCGGGCAAGCAGATCTTCCCTGGCGGCGCGCCGACGGACGCGGCGCTGGTGGTGGGCCCGGCCAAGCTGATCAAGACGCCGGACGAGGTCGCCTGCATCCGCACCGCGTGCCGGATCACCGAGCGCGCCGTCACCGAGGTGCAGGCGGCGCTGGCCCCCGGCAGGCGGCAGATCGACCTCTCCGCGGGCTTCGTCCGCCGCGCCTTCGAGTACGGCGCCACCGCGAACATGCTCGACGCCATCTGGCAGGTCATGCCGGACACCAAGGCCGACGGGGTCTGGACCACGCACGGCGACCTGGCGCTTCCCCTGCTCACCACCGAGCGCGAGCTCGAGGCGGGCGACGTGCTCTGGACCGACGTGAGCATCACCTACGGCGGCTACTGCTCCGACTTCGGCCGCACCTGGCTGGTCGGCGCGCAGCCGAACGCCGCGCAGCAGCGGCAGTTCGAGCAGTGGCGGACCATCCTGACGGCGGTGCTCGACGTGACGAAGGCGGGCGCCACCGCGGCCGACCTGACCCGCGCGGCGATCGCGGCCAATGGCGGCGCCAAGCCCTGGCTGCCGCATTTCTATCTCGGCCACAGCATCGGCGTCAGCGCCGCCGAGCTGCCCATGATCGGCACCGACCTGGGCCCGGAGTACGACGAGAACTTCGTCTTCGAGCCGGGGATGGTGCTGGTGCTGGAGCCGGTCGTCTGGGAGGACGGCACCGGCGGATACCGAAGCGAGGAGATCATCGTGATCACCGAGGCGGGCTGGACCCCGCTCACCGACTACCCGTACGCCCCCTATGGGAACTGAGATCCTGCCGGACGATCGCGCCCTGCGGCATGGGCGGCGCGATCGCGCACTGGCACAGATGCAAGCCCATGACCTGGACGTCCTCGTGCTCGGCAGGCAGGCCAATGCCCGCTACGTGGCGGGCGCCCCGCAGCTCTGGGTGGCCGGGACCCGGCCGTTCGGGCCGGTCGCCACCATCGTCAGGGAGACCGGCGAGGTGCACCTGCTGAGCACCTGGGACGAGGGGATCCCGGACGACATCCCGCACGACCACCTGTACGGGCTGGCCTGGAACCCGGTGAACACCATGGCGGTGCTGCGCGACATCCCCGGCGCCGCCACGGCGGCGCGGGTCGGCACCGACTGCCTCTCCCCCACCTTCGCGCAGCTGCTGCCGATGGCGTTCCCGAAGGCCGAGTTCGTCGACGGCGAGCAGGCCATGCGGGCGGCGCGGCGGATCAAGACCGAGCCGGAGGTGGCGGTGCTGCGCGGGGCGCTGCGGGTGGCCGAGGCCGGGTTGGCGGCGGCCACCGCCGAGCTGGCGCCGGGGCGGACCGAGCAGGCGCTCACCGGCGTGCTGCTGGAGGCGATGGCGGCCGGGGGGATCAGCACTCCGGCGCAACAGGATTCGGTGTGGGTGACCTCGCGGGAGCATCCGTGGCGGCGGGCCGACGCCGAGCGGACCGTGCGGGCGGGGGATCTCGTGGCGATCTCCGCCGGGGTGCTCGGGGACGGGTACATCGGTGAGGTCGGGCGGACCGTCGCGGTGCCGGGCGGGGACGAGGCGGCGGTCGCCGCGCTGTATCGGCGCAGCTCCGTGGTGCGTGAGCGGCTGCTCGCGGCGAGCCGGGCGGGTGCGCCGTCGAGCGGGTTGCTCGCGGCGTACGAGGGCGCCGGTGAGCCGCTGCCGCCGATGCCGGTGGCGCGCGGGCTCGGGATGGGGTTCGACCCGCCGGTCGTCTCGCCGCAGCTGCCCGCCACCGCGGCGGCGGAGCGGCTGGAGCCGGGCATGGTGCTCGCGCTCACCGGGTACGTGTGGGAGTCGGGCGTCGGGGCGGTGTTCACCCGCGATGCGGTGCTGATCACCGACGACGGGGCCGAACTTCTCACGGGTGCGCCCTGATTCCCTCTTCCGGCGAAGGAGCCGTCCATGTCCGATCAGCCTCCCGCTGAAGAGATCATCCGCTACGAGAAGGATCCGAAGACCCGGATCGCCACCATCACCTTCGACCGTCCGGACGCGCTGAACGCGCCCACCGCGGCGGCCCGCCTCCGCTACGCCGACCTGATCCACCGGGCCAGCGTGGACGACGAGGTCAAGGTGCTCGTGGTCCGCGGCGAGGGCCGGGACCTCGGCACCGGCGCCGACCTGCCCGAGTTCATGGCGATGCAGGAATCCGAGGACCAGGGCCCGCGGCTCGCGGAGTTCCGGATCGGCCCGGACGAGGTGCGCTACCCCCCGCGCGGCTCGTTCCGGCACGGCGCCTCGGTGAGCCAGTGGTACGCCAATGCCTCGGCGGGCTGCCGCAGCCTGCAGGAGTTCAAGAAGATCTCCATCCTGGAGGTCAAGGGCTACTGCTACGGCTGGCACTTCTACCAGGCCGCCGACGCCGATTTGGTGATCTCCTCGGACGACGCGCTCTTCGGCCACCCCTCCTTCCGCTACTACGGCTGGGGCCCGCGCATGTGGACCTGGGCGCAGACCATGGGGCTGCGCCGCTTCCAGGAGATGGTCTTCACCGGCCGCGCCTTCTCCGCCGCCGAGATGTACGAGTGCAACTTCCTCAACAAGGTGGTGCCGCGCGCCGAGCTGGAGGCCGAGACCGCCAAGTACGCGCTGGCCTGCTCGCGCAACCGCCCCACCGACACGGTGTTCATGCAGAAGGTCTTCTTCGAGATCATGAAGCAGCAGCAGGGCGAGTACATGGGCAGCCTGCTCAGCGGCTTCTTCGAGTCCATGGGCGGGCACATCGCCGCGGACTCCGACGACCTCATGCTGGACAACGCCTTCGAGGGCGGGCTGAACAACTCGGTCAAGGACAACGACGACCGTTTCCCGCCCGATTTCCGGCTCAGCAGGTCGGGTCGGAACAAGCCGTAGGGGTTGGCTGTGACGAATGCTTCGCCGCCGCTTGCGGATTGGCTGGTGGTCGATCTGGCCACCGGCATTCCCGGCGGGTACTGCGCCAAACTGCTCGCCGACGGGGGTGCCAGGGTGGTGCGGGTCGAGCCGCCCGAGGGGGATCCGCTGCGCGCGTGGTCCGCGTCCGGGGCGGAGATCCCGCCCGGATCGGACGGGGCGCTCTTCTCCTTCCTCGCCTGCTCCACGGAGAGCGTCGCCGCCGACCCGGCCGCCGACGTCGACCTCGACCTGGTGGACTCGCTGCTGGCCGCCGCCGACGTGGCGGTGTGGTCCGGCGGGTCGCGGCTGGCCGAGCACCCCCGGTTCACCCCGGAGGCGCTGCGGCGCAGATACCCGCAGCTCGTCGTCACCGCGATCACGCCGTTCGGGCTGACCGGGCCGTGGAGTTCGCGGGCGGCGACCGAGTTCACGCTGCAGGCGTGGTCCGGCGGGATCGTCGGGCTGGGGCGCGGGGCGCCGGACCGGGCGCCGGTGCACGTCGGGGGGCGGATCGGCGAGTGGTTCGCGGGCGCGCACGCGGCGGTCGCGACCCAGGTCGCCCGGTTCCGCGGCGGCGGCGCGCTGGTCGACCTCTCCATGCTGGAGACCCAGATACTCGGCCTCACCTACTTCCCGGTGTCCTTCCACGACGGGCTGGGCCGCCCGTTCCGCACCGAGCGCAGGGTGAGCGTGCCCGGCGTGGCGACCGCCGCGGACGGGCTGGTCGCGGTGGGCTGCGGGACCGCGCAGCAGTGGTACGACCTGTGCGCCATGGTCGGGCACGCGGAGTGGATCGACGAGGACACCGAGCTGTCGATCACCCAGCGGGCCGGGGCCAAGGCGGCCGAGATCCAGGCGTGGATGGCGGAGCAGCCCGTCGATGTCGTGCGCGACCTCGCCACCGCTTTCAGGATCCCGAACGGTCCGGTCGCGGACGGGGCCACGGTCGCCGGGCTGGACCACCACGTGGCACGGAAGTTTTTCACCACCAACCCGCGCGACGGCTTCACCCAGCCCGGCCCGCCCTACCGCACCTCACCGGATCTGCTCCGCGAGCCCACCGCCGCGCCGCGGCTCGGTGAGCACACCGACTACTACCGGTCAGCGGAACCGGTGCCGAGAACCGGTGCTCCGCCGGCCGACCGAGACGCAAGCGACCCGCTCGCCTTCCGCGGGCTGCGCGTGCTGGACCTCACCACCTTCTGGGCGGGCCCGTCCTGCACCCACTACCTCGCGCTGCTCGGCGCCGACGTCATCCACGTCGAATCGGCCGGACGGCCCGACGGCACCCGGCTCATCGCCGGCGTCCCCGCCACCGAGGAGCAGTGGTGGGAGCGCTCCCCCATCTTCTCCGGGCTGAACACCGGAAAGCGCGGGCTCGCGGTCGACTTCCGCACCCCGCGCGGACGGGAGCTGCTGCGGAAGCTCGTCGCCACCTGCGATGTGGTGGTCGAGAACTACACCCCCCGGGTGCTCGAGCAGATCGGGCTCGACGCGGCGAGCGTGCGCGCCCTGCGCTCCGACGTCATCATGCTCCGCATGCCCGGCTTCGGCCTGGACGGCCCGTGGCGCGACAACCCCGCCTTCGCCTACGTCATCGAGGACACCTCCGGCATCACCGCCCTGACCGGCTACCCGGACACCAACCCCATCGAGCCGTACTGCATCGGCGACCCCAACGCCGGGATCCACGCCCTCAACGCCCTGCTCCTCGCGCTCGAGCACCGCCGCCGCACCGGCGAAGGCGTGGTGATCGAGGCTGCCATGGTCGAGGCGGCCATGAACGTCGCCGCCGAGCAGGTCATCGAGTACTCCGCCTACGGCGCGCTACTCGCCCGCGACGGCAACCGCGGCCCCACCGCCGCCCCCCAGAACCTGTACCGGGCCGCCGGGACCGACGAATTCGGCCGCGAGGACCTCTGGGTCGCCATCGCCGTCACCGACGACGCCCAGTGGCGGCGGTTGCGCGAGGCGCTAGGCACCCCCGTCTGGTCCCTGGACAAGGAGCTGTGCACCGCCGCCGGACGCCGCCGCCACCACGACCTCCTGGACCGGCACCTCGCCGACTGGTGCGCCGAGCGCACCCCCGACGAGATCGTCGGAATCCTCTGGGCGGCGGAGGTTCCGGTCGCCGAGGTGCAGCAACCGCACCACCAGGCCGACCTCCCACCCCTCACCGCCCGCGGCTTCTTCGAGCCGGTGGAGCACCCGGTCTTCGGCACCGCCAGGCACAGCACCCTCCCGTTCTCCCTCTCCGACGGGCCGACCCAGCTCCACACCCGGCCCGCGCCGCTCCTCGGTGAGCACACCGAGGAGATTCTGCGCGAGTTGGGGTTGGCGGAGGCGGAGATCGCGGAGCTCTTCGCCGACGGAATCGTCGGCGGAACGCCGTAACTCTCAACCGCCGATGCTCGGCCCCTCCGGCCAGAGATCGCACAGTTCAGCCGGGGTGAGCGGCGCTCGATAGGCCGCGCGCAGCACCGTGTCGACAGTGGACGGTGGCGCTGCCGCCAGGTGCACGAACCAGTCGATGCCTGCGGCATAGGCCCACAGATAGCTGCGCAGCTGCGGGTTCGTGCCCCGGTCGGCGAGGGCGTCGGCGATGTAGCGATCACTCCACCAGGGCACCCGCCGCCGCGCGAGATCCGCGCACTCCTCGATCGGCGCCCCGCGCTCGAGGCTCAGGTGCAGCTCGGCCCGTACGAGCTGCGTGTAGTGATCGAGCCGCACCCGCATGGCGAGTTCCCGATCGTCGGGCGCGACGAACAGCGGCATGGCCTGGGCCCACCCCTCGAGCAGCACCTGCTGCGGCCCGTGTACGGACAGCAGCCGCACCCACGGCACGTCTTCCTCGGCGCAGCGGGCCGCCATACTTGCACTCTGCAACCCGTGTCCGAGAATTTCGTGCAGCGCGAACTGGCGGGCGCGGACCTCGGTGTACTGCGCATTCCGCGTGTTGAGTCGGAGCCGCACTCGATTCCCGGCCCCGTCCAGCCAGTACGCCCAGTACGCGTCCACCTCGGCCGTCTCGATAGTCAGCCGGTAGGGGGCATCCGAACCCGTCACGGTCCGCACTGCGGATTCGTAGTCCGCGGCAGCCGCGCGAATCGCCTCCGGCGCGTTTGCCGGGTCGATCGGACCTTCGGCCGCGGCGAGTTCTGTCATTGCCTCCGGACCCCACCCGATCCCGGCGTCATCGAGGCACCCCTGCGCGACCCGGCCGCACTCGGTGACGTACTCCGCGTCCCAGCCCGTCGCCGGGCACCCCTGGGTCGCCCGGACATAGTCGTCCAGCGGGATTCGCTCCCCTATCAGCGCTCGCAGGTACGCCGAATCAGCGTCGATCCGCTGCGCGACAACCGTTTCGGTGCAGTCCGCACGCAGAGCCCGCAGCCGGAAGAGGGTCGAGAGCCGATCCACCGG
Organism: Nocardia sp. NPDC057353; assembly: GCF_042667085.1. Lineage (NCBI taxonomy): Bacteria > Bacillati > Actinomycetota > Actinomycetes > Mycobacteriales > Nocardiaceae > Nocardia > Nocardia sp. NPDC057353. Next base: position 50,447 of record NZ_JBHVAK010000043.1, on the reverse strand, counting down.
CTCGATCTCGTTGGCCGAGGTCGGCGGATAGAAGTCGTAATCGATGATCGGCGGGGCACCGCGAGCCAGCTCGTGCTGATTCCATGCCCGGACAGCTTGTTCCGCAGCGTCACGAATGCGCACGTGTGACCTCCCAGCGCAGGGTCATCGACTGGTTCGGGCGAAGGTGCTCACGGCGGAGCGTGGCGACGACATCGCCGTCCTCGTGGTCCCAGATCAGCTGGTCCGCCGCCGAGTTCTCGGAGCCGTCCGGATGCTCCTCCGTGGCTGCGCAGGACACCATCTTCCCTGCTCCCTCATGACGCAGGTCGAGTCGGAGATGCCGGGTGTGCCGATAGATCGACTGTCGCCAGTACAGCGACTCGAGGAACCGACCGCCCGAACACCGATACCCCACCGCGGCGGTCTCGCCGGGCTGCAGCGGCGGTGAGATCTGGCAGGCGAACTTCACGAGGTTCGCGGTGTCGTGAATGCGCTGCACCGCCACTCTGTGCGCACTGCTCTCGAGGGGTTCGACGCGGAGCCCGCCGTCTGTGTGCTTGAACCACAGTTCCCGCACCATTCGAGTCAGTGGACGGTCGGACATGTTGAGCGTCTCGTAACGGTAGGTGACCTCGGCAGCGGCATCGGCGTCTATCCGCAGATCGATGTGCAGGCCGAGGTTCACCACCTGCCCGGCGGCCCAGTGGGTCGAGTCGTTCGGGCGGCCGATCGTCGCAGCGAACCGAGCCTTGGCCGCTTCGTCCGCCCGCGCCAGCGCCTCATCGAGCACGCGCTGCGTGATCGGGCGCAGAGTGATGTCTTCTCCGAGCCGACCCCACTTGGTGACGGTGTTCTGTCCGACGCCGAGGTCTGCGGCGAATTCACGGATCGAGCGCCGAGTGGCGTTCTTCAGCGCGATTGCCTCGAGGCCAGTCCATTCCATCGCGATCCCCCTTCGCGCGGCTGCCGGTCGAGTACTCCGCCAAGAGCACGGAGGTGTCACGACGGTGTAGTGACGGTGGCTATGTCGACCGGCCGCTGTTCGGCACAGTTCTTTGTACGACTTCCGGCGAATCTACACAAAGGGGCGACTACCGATGCCGCGCGGACGCACTTCCTCCGACCCGCCGTCCGACACCCTCACGGACGTGTCACCGGGGCTGCTGGAGCACCGGCAGTTGTCCCTGGCGATCACCGGGCACCTCTCCGGCCACTCACCTTTCATCGAATGGGCGAGAGAACTCGGCGATCTGCATGCCACGCTGGCAGCGGTCGCGGTCTCACCCGCGCATCGTCCGCGAGATTTCGACGAGCTCGCCGCCCGTACGCGAGTTCGCGAGCTGATCGCCGACATCGATGAATGGGCGGTCCTGCACCTACCACGCTCGGCCAACATGCCGCGCCACACCCACTCCCTCGGCGAGGTGATCAGTCACGTCGCACAGGTCCATGCGGAAGTCCACCGCACGCTGCGGCGCCCAGGAAGCGCCCGGCAACTCCACGACGCGGCCCACCGCATGGCTCAGACTCTCGAGGGTTATGCGGACCTGATCTCGGCGGTCCGCGAACGACGGGTGCAATTGCCGCATACCGAGTACACCTCGCGGTGAAGCACCGACCCGGATTCAGGGCGCCGGGCACCAGCCGGATCGAAGGCTCAGACGGTGAAGCGACCGCCGTTGCTGAGCAGCACCGCGCCGACGACATTGGCGGCACCCGGTGAGGCGAGGTAGAGGATGTTGTCGGCGAGTTCCTCGGGCATCGCGTAGCCGCGAAACCCGTTCGCGATCATGGCCGCACGGAGATGCGGCGGGGTGCGGGCGGCCATGGCGGTGTCGACGGGGCCGGGGGCGACGGTGTTGACGCGGATGCCGAAGGGGGCGACCTCCTTGGCGACGGCCTGGCTGAGGGCGTGTACCCCGGCCTTCGAGGCGGCGTAGTGGGGGTAGCCGGTCAACGTGTCGAAGGCGGACGACGAGCCGACGGTGACGATGGCTCCGCCGGTTTCGCGCATGGCGCGGACTGCCGCGCGGAGCACGTAGAAGGTGCCGTCGAGGTTGACGGACATGATGCGGCGCCAGGCGGTGTCGTCGAGGTGGGCCAGCACCTCGGGCGGCCGGTTCTGCTCCGCCGCTTCGTACATGCGCTGTTTGCTGCCCGGGTCGTCCACACCGGCGGCGTGCACGACGACATCGATCCGCCCGTGTGCCGCGAGCACGGTGTCGAAGGCGGCGGAGACCTGGTCCGCACAGGCCACGTCCATGCCGAGCGGGGTGGCGGAGCCGAGTTCGGCGACCACCCGCCGGGCCGCGGCCTCGTCGATATCGCAGGCGTACACCGCCTTCGCGCCGCGGAATACCAGGGCACGCACCGTGGCCGCGCCGATCCCCGATCCGGCGCCGGTGACCAACGCGATCTTCCCGTCGAAGTCCATGTCGCTCACCGGTTGTAGAAGATCCGGTCCCAGCCGGTGCGGTAGCGCTCGGCGCCGTCGCCCGTGGTGACCTCGAGGTTCTGATCGGGAACATCCTGCGCGACCGCGATCGCCCCGGCGATATCGGGCAGCGCGGCCCCGAACCCGGGCGAGGTCACCTCCTGACCCGCGCGGCTCACCATGAAGTCGGCGAGCACCTGGGCGGCATTGGGGTGCGGCGCGGAGCCGAGCGCCAGCCCGTACCAGCGCGCGCCCCAGACGTGCGGGCCCTCGGTCCAGGCCACCGGCGCACCGGCCGCGCGCTCGGGGAGCATGGGATTGGACATGAGCGCCGCCGTGATCTCGCCGGAGGTCAGCGCCTGGCCGAGCGGCTGCGTGCTCGGGTAGATGCGCGGCTCGTTCGCGGCCAGCTGCCGAAGGAAGTCGCGGCCGCCGTAGTGCTCCTCGAGGTGGTCGTAGTAGTCGATGTAGGTCGGCGAGGTGGCGGGGGTGACGATGCCGACCTTGCCGCGCAGCGCCGGGTCGAGCAGGTCGGTGGCGGTCGCGATGCCACGGGGATGGGCGGCGGTGTTCCAGCCGAAGCCGAGCACCACCGCGCCCTCCAGGAAGAACTTCCCGTCCACGACACTCTCCGCGGCCCGGTACTCGGCGGCGTCGAAGTTAGGGCCGATCACCGGGACGGCCCGGTCGGTGCCCTCGGCCGCGCGCATCCAGGAGACGTCGGTGATCACCGCGACGTCGCCGGAGCCGCGCCCGGTGCGCCCCTCGGCGTCGATCCGGGAGAGCAGGTCGGCGTCGACCCCGCGCACCACGCTGAGATCGATGGCGGGGTACGCGCTCTCGAACGCGCGCTCCAGCTCGGCCAGGATCGGCTGGGACTGGGTGGAGTAGAGGGTCACGGCGCCCTCCCGGTTCGCCGCCGCGACCACGTCCGCCCACGCCCCGTCCACCGGCCGCGCGGTCTCGGCCGCGCTGCCGCATCCGGCCAGCGCCAGGACCAGCAACCCGGCCAGCACCCGTTTCACCATGAAGTTCTCCCTTGAACTGGATTCACTTCATGTTTTATACCGGTGGCTACCCGCCCGCGGGGGCGTTTCCGCCGAGATGCCGGGCCAGGAACCGCTCCACCGCCCGGAACAGGTCGATCTGGTTCTCCGGGTTCACGAACCCGTGCCCCTCGTCGTCCTTGACGATGTACTCCACGTCCACTCCCCGATCCCGCAGCGCGGCAACCAAATTGTCCGATTCGGCGCGGACGACGCGCGGGTCGTTGGCGCCCTGCAGCACCAGCAGCGGGGTGCGGATGCGGTCGACATACGTGATGGGCGAGCGGGCGAGCATCTCCGCCTCCTGCTCCGGGTCGTCCGGGTCGCCGACGAACAGGTGCCAGTTGTTGGCGACGTGCGGGCGGGTGAAGGACGGGAGGCTGCGCAGGAAATTGGGCAGGCTGGAGATGCCGACGTAGTCGATGGCGGCGGCGAAGACGTCGGGGGTGACGGTGACGCCGACCAGGGTGGCGTAGCCGCCGTAGGAGCCGCCGAAGATCCCGATCCGCTCCCGGTCGGCGTACCCCTCGGCGACGGCCCACTCCACGGCGTCGATGACGTCGTCGTGCATGGCCCCGGCGAACTCGCCGATGGCGGCGCTGGTGAACGCCTTGCCGTAGCCGGTGGAGCCGCGGAAGTTCACCTGCAGCACCGCGTACCCGCGGTTGGCCAGGAACTGCACGGCGCCGGAGTAGCCCCAGTGGTCCCGGAACCACGGGCCGCCGTGCAGCAGCACCACCAGCGGCAGCCCGGCGGGCTCCACCCCGACCGGCAGCGTCAGGTGCGAGGGCAGCCGCAGCCCGTCCCTGGAGGTGATCGAGACCGGGCGCATAGGCGCGAGCGCGGCGGGGTCGAGGTGCGGGTGCGCGCGGCCGAGCAGCCTGCTCGCGCCGGTGGCGTGGTCGTAGAACCAGGCGACGCCGGGGTCGCGGTCGTGCTCGAAGGTCACCACCCAGCGCTGCCCGGAGTCGTCGCTGGAGAGCGTCTCGATATCGCCGTCGGAGAGCGCGGTGAGCCGCTCCAGGATCTCGGCGAAGCCGGGGTCCAGCGCCCGGATCTCCAGCCGTTCGTCCAGGTAGCGCACGCCGAGGAGCTCGCCGGTCGCGCGGGCGAGGATGAGCGGGTACGGGGCGGCGGGGTCGACGGTGGAGCGCGGGTCGAGATCGAAGGTGGGGTGGCTGTCGACGGCGGTCTGAACGCCGGTGGCCAGGTCGAGCCGGACCAGCCGCATGCGGTCGGTGCCGCGGTTGGAGCCCATCCAGACGCCGGTGCCGTCCGGGGTGAGCTGGAACGGCTGCACGCCCATCGGGTAGTCGCCGCCGGCGAAGCGGGCGATGCGCACCGGCCCCTCCGGGGTGATCCGGTTCAGCTCCAGGTCGCCGTCGTCGTTCAGGCCGCGGGCGTAGAGGGCGCCGTCGGGGCTGCGCAGAAAGAAGCCGACCCCGCCCGGGTTCTGCGCCACCTCGGTGAGCTCGCCCGTTTCGATGTCCACGTCGTAGAGGTCGAAGGCGGCGGGGTCGCGCTTGTTCATCTGTACCTGGATGGTGCCGGGCCGGTGCATCGGCAGCTCCGGCTCCAGCGCGACGACGCCGGGGAACGGGGTGAGGTCGACCGCGGGCGCCGCCGGATCGTCCGGGTCGGCACGGAAGATGTGCCACTGCTCGTTTCCGCCTTCGTCCTGGGCGTAGAGCAACCAGCGGGAATCCAGGGACCAGAACACGTTCTGCACATTGCGGGTCTCGTCGGCGGTGACGCAGCGCGGCTCGCCGCCCGCGACATCCAGGACCCAGATGTTCATCCGGTTCTTGCGCGGGGCCAGGTAGGCGATGCGGGCGCCGTCCGGGGAGATGACGGGGGCGGTGAAAGCGGGCGAGCCGAAGAATTCCTCGACGCCGATCATGGCGTTCCTTTCCGTCGAGCGGGGACGACCCCATGACACACCCGGCCGTAACGGCATACTCAAGACATTCCGGGCATGACCCGGGTCACCCTTGACTGTGCCGCTACGGCACACCCGAGACTGGCCGCACCGACCGACCCGAGGAGGACAGCATGGGGTGGAGCACCAGGCAGCTCGCCGAGCTCGCCGGGACCAGCCTGCGCACGGTGCGGCACTACCACGACGTCGGGCTGCTGCCCGAACCCGAGCGCGGCAGCAACAACTACAAGCACTACGGCGTCGCCCACCTGGTGCGGCTGCTGCAGATCAAGCGCCTCACCGACCTCGGCTTCTCGCTGCCGCAGATCGCCGAGATGGGCGATGCCGACGATCACCCCGAGGCGGCGCTGCGCGCGCTGGACAAGGAGCTGGAGGCCACCATCGAGCGGTTGCAGCGGGCCAGGGTCGAACTCGGGCTGCTGCTGCGGCACGCCTCGCCGACCGACCTGCCGCCGGAGCTGGCGCTGGCCGCCGCCGACGCCAACCTCACCGGCGCCGACCGCGGCCTGGTGACGGTGATGAGCAGGCTGCTCACCGGCGACCAGCTCGACGCCTACGCCGACCTGCTGCGGGCGGGCGAGCCCTCCGAGGTCGACCACGAATTCGACCACCTGCCCGCCGACGCCGATCTCGAGACCAGGCGCGACCTGGCCGAGCGGATGATCCCCCGGGTGCGGAAGGTGCTCGCCGAGCACCCCGACATGCGCGACCTGGAGCTGCCCCCGCAGCGCGCCGCGCAGACCATCGGGGTCGCGCTGCGCGACCTGTACAACCCGGCCCAGCTCGACGTCATGCGGCGCATCGGTATCGCCATGAAGAGCGAGTGAGGAGACGAACCGTGCACGCACGCACCCGGATCGCGGCCCTGGCCGCGGTGCTCACGATGGCGCTCGGCCTCGCGGGCTGCGGGGCCGATACCGGCACCGCCGCGGATCCGTCCCGCTTCTACGACCAGCGGCTCACGTTCGGCCCCTGCGCCGGGTACGCCACGACGGCCGCGGACGAGCAGGCCATCACCGGCGACCCGGCGCTGCAGTGCGCCCGGCTCAAGGTCCCACTGGACTACGCCGACCCCGACGGCCGCACCCTGAGCATCGCGCTGCTCAAGGCGCCCGCGCGGGGCGAGCGCATCGGTTCACTGCTGCTCAACCCCGGCGGTCCGGGCGGGCCGGGCATGAGCATGGCCGCGGTCGCCGCGCAGACCCTCGCCCAGAGCCCCGTCACCGAGCGCTTCGACCTGATCGGCTTCGACCCGCGCGGGGTCGGCGCCTCCACCCCCGCGGTGGACTGCTTCACCGACGCCGAGATCGACGCCGGGCAGGCGATCACCTCGGTGCTGATCGGCCCGAAGCGGCTCACCGCCGACGACACCCGCCGCCTGGTCGAGCGCTGCGCCGCGGGCTCCGGCGGGGAGGACGTGCTGGCGCACCTCGGAACCAGGGACGCGGTGCGCGACATGGACGTCCTGCGCGCCGTGCTCGGCGACGAGAAGCTGAGCTTCCTGGGCCAGAGCTATGGCACCCGGCTCGGCGCGGTCTACGCCGAGACCTTCCCCGAGCGGGTGCGCGCCCTGGTGCTGGACGGCGCCGTCGACCCCCGGCTCGGCACCGACGAGCGCAGGCTCACCCAGTACGCCGGTTTCCAGCGCTCCTTCGACGTCATGGCCGCCGCCTGCGCCGCCACCCCGGACTGCCCGCTCGGCCCCGACCCGGCGCGGGCGACGGCGGTCTTCCAGAGCCTGACCCGGCCACTCATCGAGCAGCCGATCACCCTGGCCGACGGCAGGCCGATGACCTACGACGGTGCCATCGGCGGCGTGGTCGCCGGGCTCTACGACGCCAGGGTCTGGCCGGTGATCTGGAAGGGGCTCGCCGAACTCCGCACCGGCACCGGCACTACCCTCGCCGCCATCGGCGACGCCTTCGCAGGCCGGGGTGCCGATGGCCGCTACGGCAACTTCGGCGAAGCGATCCTCGCCATCAACTGCCTGGACGAGCAGCGGCACACCCCGGAGCAGGAGGTCGAGCTGAAGGGCAGGATCCAACAGATCGCCCCGTTCCTCGACCCCGGCGTCGGCCCCGAAGGCGCCCGCGACCCCTGCGAATCCTGGACCGCCGAACCCACCCTCGGCTACCCCTACGCCACCGGCATCGAGGGCCTCCCGCCCACCCTCACCATCTCGATCACCGGCGACCCCACCACCCCGTACGACGGCGGGGTGAGCCTGGCGCACGCGCTCGGCGGCGCGCTGCTCACCGTCGAGGGCGAGCAGCACACGGTCGCGCTCGGCGGCACCAGCCCCTGCGTGAACGACGCCGTGGCCCGCTACCTGATCGAGCTGGAGACCCCGGAGCCCGGCGCGCGCTGCACGCTGTGAGCGCAAGCCCGGCCCGCGCCGTTGGCCTGGCCGCCGTCACGCGGTGAAGGTGGGCAGGGTTTCCCAGCCGCGCACGGTGGAGGTGGGCGACAGCCGAGCGGAAGCCGAGTCCACCTCCCACTCCGGGAAGCGCTTCAGGATCTCCTCGAGCGCGATCCGCCCCTCCAACCGGGCCAGCGCGGAGCCGAGGCAGAAGTGCGTGCCGACGCTGAACGACAGGTGCCCCCGTGCGTCCCGGTCGATGTCGAAGACGTCGCCGTCCGGCGGGAACTGCCGCTCGTCCCGGTTGGCGGCGCCGATCAGCATCATCATGGCGCTGCCCGCGGGCACGGTCTGCCCGTGCAGCTCGACGTCGCGGGTGACGTAGCGCGCGACGTGCGGGGCGGGCGGCTGGAAGCGCAGCAGCTCCTCCACCGCCTTGGGGATGAGCTTGGGGTTCTCGACCAGCCTGCGGCGCTGGTCCGGGTGGTCGGCGAGGACCCGGCCCGCCCAGCCGATGAGCCGGGTGGTGGTCTCGTTGCCCGCCCCGGAGACGACGTTCACGTAGGTGAGCAGCTCGGCGCGGGTGAGCTTGCGCCACTCGCCGTTCTGGTCCTCGAACTCGACGTTGAGCAGCTCGGTCATGATGTCGTCGGAGGGGTTCTCCACCCGCCAGTCGATGTAGGCGGAGAAGATGTCGCCGGTGTCCATGCCCTCGGAGGCGGCCTTCATCGGCTTGCCCTCCTCGGTGCGCATCTGCTCGTTGGCGAAGTCCCGGATGGCCTCCTGGTCCTGCTCCGGGATGCCGAGCAGCAGGCCGATGGTGCGCATCGGCATCTGCGCGCCGATGTCGGCGATGAAGTCGAGCCTGCCGGTGCCGACGTGCGGCTCCAGGCTGTCCACGCAGTACTGCCGGATCTGCGCCTCCAGCGCCTGGATCTTGCGCGGGGTGAACATGCGGGAGAGCAGCCCGCGGTGGATGTCGTGGATCGGCGGATCCTCGAAGATCACCACGCCCGGCGGGATCTCGATATCGGCCTTGATCAGCTCGATGATCGCGCCCTTGGCCGAGCTGTAGGTGGCGTGGTCGATCAGTGCCGCGTTCACGTCCGCCCACCGGCTGATGGCGTAGAAATCGTGCTTCTCGTTGTAGTAGAGCGGCAGCTGGTCGCGCAGCCGCTTGAACATCGGGAAGGGGTCCGCGTTGAGCTCGACGTCGTACGGGTCGTAGTACACGTCGCTGGCCGCACTGGTGGTCACAGGGTTTCGCCTCTCTCGAGAACAGCGGACGCCAGTGTAACTTACCTTCTCCAAGGATGAGAAGGGCATTCTCTCGCGATCCGGAGAGAAACGAAAAGGCCCCGGCGAACCGGGGCCTCGGGACGGGGAGGGATCAGCGCGCGGCGATACCGTGCGCGCAGAACCGCCAGACCTCGTCGGCGGTGATCGGGTCGGGGTCGCCGTCGGTGTCGGACGGCTGCGCGATGAACATGACGGTCTGCATGGTCAGCGCGGCCAGCCTGCGCGGATTGCCGTCGGGCACCAGCGCGCCCGCCTCCTGCACCTCGGTGAGCAGGTCGGCGAAGAGCGTGAAGAGCGCGGTGTGCGCCGAGCGCACCGCGTTCGGGTGCGAGCCGATCAGCTGCGGCGCGAACTCGGTGAAGAGCGGGCGCCGCGCCTCCGGGTCCGGGCGGCAGAGCTGGAAGAGCAGCTCGACGGCGGTGCGCAGCTTCGCCACCGGGTCATCCGCGGTGCCGGTGGCGGCCCTGATCTGCGCGGCGGTGCGGCCGACCGCGTCCTCGTAGAGCGCGAGCAACAGCTCGTGCTTGCCGTCGAACTGCAGGTAGAAGCTGCGCAGCGACTGCCGGGAGCGGTCGACCACCTCCTGCACCGTGAAGTCGGTGCTGCCCTTCTCGGTGATGATGGCCTGCGCGGCGTCCAGGAACTTCTGCACCCGGTCGCCCGCCCGCTGCGTCGCGGTGCGCAGCGACCGCTCCACGGCGCGCTGCTTCCAGGCGGGCTGCTGCTCCTCACTGGTGTGCATCAGGGCATAGTACTCGGCGCGGCGGCGCATTGTACGGTGGCGCGCAGTGGCACACAACACGTGCGCGCCGGGCCGCTACCAGGCAACCGGGAGTGCGTAGACGCCGAAGGCGAGCCGGTCGTGTTTGAACTCGACCTCCTCGAACGGGATCGCCAACCGCAGCGTGGGAATCCGCCGCGCCAGCGTGCCGAAGACGATCTGCAGCTCGGCCCTGGCCAGCTGCTGCCCGACGCACTGGTGCGGCCCGAAGCCGAAGCCGACGTGCTGCAGCGCGGGCCGGGTGATGTCGAGCCGCTCCGGCTCCTCCCACGCCTTCTCGTCCCAGTTCGCCGGGGCCAGGTCGAAGATCAGCCCCTCGCCCGCGCGCACCGTGACACCGGCGATCTCGATGTCCGCCAGCGCCACCCGGCGCTGCCCGTTCTGGATGACGCTGAGGTAGCGCAGCAGCTCCTCGACCGCGCTCGCGACCAGCTTCGGGTCGTCGGTCGAGCGCAGCAGCTCCCACTGCTCCGGGTTGCGCAGCAGGGCGAGCACGCCGAGCGAGATCATGTTCGCACTCGTCTCGTGGCCCGCGATGAGCAGCCCGGTGCCGAGCTGGGCGGCCTCGCGCATATCGATCTCGCCGGCCCGCACCCGCTCGGCGATGTCGGAGAGCGCGTCCTCGGCAGGCTCCTCCAGCTTCTGCTTCACCAGCTCGACCAGGTAGCGGGCCAGGATGCTGCGCCCGGCCTCGGCCTGCTCCTTGGTGGCGAAGCGGTCGACGTTGGCGCTCGCGTGCTGCTGGAAGAACTCGTGGTCGGCATAGGGGACGCCGAGCATCTCGCTGATCATCAGCGTCGGCACCGGAAGGGCGAGCGCGGCGACCAGGTCGGCGGGCTGCGGCCCGGCCAGCATGGTGTCGATGTGCTCGTCGGTGACCTGCTGGATCACCTCGCGCAGCTGCTTGACCCGCTTGAAGGTGAACGGCTTGGTGAGCATCCTGCGGTAGAACTGGTGCTCCTCACCGTCGGTGGTGAAGAGCGACTTCGGCCTGGAGTCCTTGATCGCCTTCATGCCCTCGTTCCAGTACGGGAAGCCGGGCACCTTGTCGTTGACGCTGACCCGTGGGTCCGACATCAGCTCCTTGAACTCGGCGTGGCCGGTGACCAGCCACGGCGTGCTGCCGTCCCAGATCCGCACCCGGTTCAGCGGGCGGGCCCGGCCCATGCTCAGGGCCTGCTCCGGCGGCGCGAAGGGGCAGCCCGCGGAGCGCACCATCGGGTACTCGGGCACCTCCGCGGTCACACTGCTGGTGGCTGTTTCGGTCACGGTTCACTCCTGGAGGGTGGGGGGATCATTCCTCGACGTGGATCGCCATGGCGGGGCAGACCGCCGCCGCCTGGCGCACCTCGTCGGCGAGCTCTGCGGGCGGGTTCGGATCGAGCAGTTCGACGATGCCGTCGTCGTCGCGCTGGTCGAAGACCTCGTCCGCGTGCATCACGCAGTGCCCGGCCGCGACGCACTTGACCTGGTCGACAGTGACTTTCATGGGTTCTCTCTCTCCGGGGTCAGCGCGCGGCTGCCTTGTCGAACTGCTTGGCCAGTGGCTTGCCCGCGGTGGTGCCGCCGTCGATCGGCAGCACCGTCCCGGTGATGTAGCGGGCCCGGTCGCCTGCCAGGTAGACCGCCGCCTCCGCCACGTCCTCCGGGGTGCCGTCGCGCTGCAGCGGGCGGTCGTTGCGCATGGCCTCGCGGGCCAGCCGGGTGAACTTCTCCCGCGCCGCGTCGGACATGCCGCTGCCGGACGAGGAGAGCAGCGAGGTCGGGATATTGCCCGGCGCCAGGCAGTTCACCCGGATGTCGAACTGCGCCAGCTCGATCGCGGCGGAGTGGCTGTAGTGGATGACCGCGGCCTTGGAGGCGCGGTAGGTCTGCACGCCGCCGCCCGCCTGGATGCCGCCGATCGAGGAGACATTGATGATCGAGCCGCCGCCGTGCTCGGCCATGTGCCGCGCGGCGTGCCTGGTCCCGGCCATGACGCCGAGCAGGTTCACGCCGAGGACGCGGTGGAAGTCGGCGAGGTCGTCGTGCAGGATGCTCTTGTGCATCCGGCCGGAGATGCCCGCGTTGTTCACCATGATGTGCAGGCCGCCGAAATCGGTGGTCGCCCGCAGTATCAGCGCCTCGACCTGCTCCGGGTCGGAGACGTCTGCGGGCTGGAACACCGCGGCGGCGCCGAGCCCGGCGACGGATTCGGCCCCGCGCTCGGGGTCGAGGTCACCGACGACCACCCGCGCGCCCTCGGCCACGAACCGCGCCACCACGGCCCGTCCGATCCCCGCCGCTCCCCCGGTGACCACGGCGACCTTGCCCGTCAGATCGCTCATGACGCGTCCGTCCCGGACCGGCGCGGGATCGCGCTCCGCGCCTCCGTCGGAGCTGTTCCGCTCATGCCGATATCTCCTTTCGGGCAACTGGCTTCGCGCAGTCCGCGAGGAAGTCCAGGAGCAGGGCGTTCACTATTTCCGGCCGCTCGATCTGCGGGCAGTGACCTGCGCCGGGCACCACCGCGGCGCGCCCGTCCGGGATGAGCGCGGCGATCTCGGCGGCCCAGCCCGGCGGCAGCAGCTTGTCCTCGCCGCCCTCGACGACCAGCACCGGCACGCCGATCCGGTGGTAGGGCCGCTCGCTCGACGGCGCCGTGGGCGGCTCCAGCCCCGGGCGCCGGAAGCGAGCCGCCGCCAGCGCCTCCCAAGCCCCCGGCGCGATGCTGGACTCGTACCGGCGGCGCACATACCCCTCGTCGGCGGGCCAGGAGCCGCCGTGGAAGAGCGCCGTGACGATCCGGCGCATGCCGGGCAGCGAGCCGTCGTAGTCGTAGAGCGCGGCCGTGTGCTCGTTGCGCTGGATCTCCCCGCCGCCGCAGATCGCCACCAGGCTGCGCGCAGGCAGCTTCGGCCGCTCGGAGGTGGCGTCGACCAGCAGGTTGATCGCGCCCATGGAGTTGCCGACGAAGTGCGCCGACTCGATGCCGAGCAGCGCCAGGAAGCGCGCGATGTGCCGGATCCGCAGCCCGCGGCCGTCGGTGAAGTCGACCACCTTGGCCGACTCGCCGAAGCCGAGCATGTCCGGCGCCAGCACCCGGTACCGCCTGGCCAGCGCGTTCACGGTGAACTCCCACCCCAGTTCGGCGCCTGCGCCGAACTCGCCGCCGTGCAGCAGCACCACCGGCTCGCCCGCCCCCGCCTCCAGGTAGCTGGTGCGGGCGCCGTCCACCAGCAGCGTCCTGCGCTCGGCGATCATGCCCGGTGTCCCGCGAAGGCGAGCACCTGGGTGGCGAGCAGCTCGAGCTGGCCGCGCACGGTCTCGTCGACCAGTTCGCCGCTCGCGTCCCACACCGGCTCCGCCGAGTTGATGGCGACGCCGAGCGGGGTCGGCCAGGCCCGCAGCGCGTGCCCGATCACCCGCAGCTGCCCGATCGTGCCGACCGCGGCCTGCCAGCCGTAGGCGCAGCTGATGCAGCCCCACGGCTTGTTGTCCAGGTAGACGACGGAGTCGCCGCGCAGGTCCTCGATGTAGTCGAGTGCGTTCTTGACCAGTCCGGAGACGCCGCCGTGGTAGCCGGGCGAGCCGATCACCACCGCGTCGGCCCGGCGCAGCGCCGCCACCAGCGCGGCCGCCTCGGCGGTGCGCGCCTGGTCGTGCGGGCTGTACATGGGCAGGTCGATATCGGGGCCGGCGAAGAGCCGGGTCTCGCCGCCGTTGCGCTCGACCGCGGCCAGGCAGTGCCGCAGCGCGCGCTCGGTCGAGGACCCGGCGCGCAGCGTGCCGCCGATCCCGACCACGAAGGGGCGGCCGCCCGCGCGGTGCGGCTCGGTGGTCACCGGGGTGGTGCTCGCGGTCATGGCCGCTACCTCCTTCATCTACTTGATGGCGATGGGATTCAGCGGGGAGCCGACCGCGCCGACCACCCGCAGCGGCGGCGCGACCAGTTGGAACTCGTAGACGCCGTCGGCGGCGCAGTCCGCGGCGAGCGCGGTCAGGTCCCAGTACTCGCCGAGCATCAGCCCCATGTCGCGCAGGCACAGCATGTGCATGGGCAGGAAGGTGCCGTCGACGCCGGAGACCGGGTCCTCGACCATGAGGTTGTCCGCGGCGACCGCGGCGACCTCGCGCTCGTGCAGCCACTTGGCGCAGCGCCAGTCCAGCCCGGAGTAGGGCTCGGCGCCGTCGCCGACCTCTTCGAACCTGGCCCACCAGCCGGTGCGCACCAGCACGATGTCGCCGCTGCCGATCTCGACGCCCTGCCGCTTCGCGACCTCGTCCAGCTCGTCCGGGGTGATCGGCTCGCCGGGGGCGAGGAAGGTCTCCGCGCCGCGGTGTGCCACCAGGTCGAGCAGGACGCCGCGGCTGGTGATGCCCTTGCCGTCCACCTTGTCGATGCCGCAGTGGTAGGCGCCGAAGCTGGTCACCGAGGCGGCCGGGAAGCCGTTGTAGAGCGTGTCGTCGTAGTAGACGTGCGAGAGCGCGTCCCACTGGGTGGCGGCCTGCAGCGGCATGACGATCATGTCGTCGTTGAAGCGGAACGGGTTGTCCGCGAAGAAGCCCGCCACCTCGGCGCCGACGCTGTTGCGCAGCCACTTGGGGCCGTACTCGGTGAGCGCGGTGACGTCACCGCCGTCCACGGTCATGACGTGCACCGGGTTGTGCCGGAACTTGAAGGCGCCCTGCGGGCCGGAGGAGCCGAAGTCGACGCCGAGCGGGAACACCTTCCCGTGCCGCACCAGGCCCGCGGCCTGCGCCACCTTGTCCGGGGTGATGAAGTTGAGCGTGCCGAGTTCGTCGGCGGCGCCCCACCGGCCCCAGTTGCGGACCTCGTCGCCGAGTTTGCGGAAATCGGTCAAGCTTGCCACTGTCGTTGTCCTTCCGAGGTTTTCATGCCAGACGCCCTGCCACATTGCCGCCGTCCACCCAGATCACCTGGCCGGTCACGTAGCTCGCCGCCGCGCTGTTGAGGAACACCAGCACCGCCGCCTGTTCGCCCGGGTCGGAGACGCGGCCGTCGAGCGGTTTGGGGATGGTGTCGAGGTACTGGTCGCCGTAGGCGGTGCGCAGCTGGTCCAGGATCGGGGTCTCGGTGACGCCGGGCCCGGTGCAGTTGACGCGGATGCCGCGCGCGCCGAGCGGGGCGGCGGCGCGGGCGGTGTAGTGGATGATCGCCTCCTTCGAGAGGCGGTAGCCGCCGTCCGCCAGTGCCGCCGGATTGGCGGCGCACCAGGCTCTTCCGGCGTCGAAGCCGTCGGTGTCGAGCAGGCCGGTGGTCTGGTCGCGGTGGTCGAGCCAGTTCGCGGCGGCCAGGGAGGAGACGCTCGCGATGGTCGCGCCCGGTGCCAGCCGCGGGAGCATGGCCTCGGTGAGGTGGCGCAGGCCGAGGAAGTTGATGGTGACGACCCGCAGTGGGTCGCCGATGCCGGAGGAGACGCCCGCGACGTTGAACAGGGTGTCCACCGGGCCGAGCCGCGCGACCGCCGCATCGATCGACGCGGGGTCCGCCATGTCGACCCGGTGGAACCGGTGCAGCTCGCCGACCGGGTCGGCGCGGTCCAGCCCGATCACGGTGCCGCCCAGTTCGCGCACCTGCCGTGCGACCTCGGCGCCGATTCCCGAGGCGCAGCCGGTGACGACGGCGCGCCTGCCGTCGTAGCGCCAGAGTTCGGCGAGCGTCATCGGCCACCGCCTGCGAGGTGTTCGGCGGCGATGTAGCCGAAGGTCATGGCGGGGCCGATGGTGGCGCCCGCCCCCGCGTAGGAGCGGCCCATGACGGGGGCCGCGGTGTTGCCGGTGGCGTAGAGGCCGGGGACGACGGTTCCGTCGGGGCGCAGCACGCGGGCGTGCTCGTCGGTGCGCAGCCCGCCGGAGGTGCCGAGGTCGCCGAGGACCATGCGGAAGGCGTAGTACGGGGGTTCGCGGAGCGGCGCCAGGTTGGGGTTGGGGAGCGTGGGGTCGCCGTAGTAGTTGTCGTAGACGCTGTCGCCGCGGTCGAAGTCGTCGTCGTGGCCCGACTCCGCGAGCTCGTTGAAGCGCTCCGCGGTGGCGCGCAGCTGCTCCGGCGGTACGCCGATCTTCGCGGCCAACTCCTCGAACGAGTCCGCGGCGACCACGACGCCGGAGTCCAGCCACGCCTGCGGGATCTTCCGGCCGGTCGGCACCGGGGCGAACGGGATCCTCGGCAGCGGCAGGTGCCCGGCGACGACGTAGCGGTTCCACGAGCGGTGGTCGGTGATCAGCCAGCTCGGGATGTGGTCGACGCCGGTCCGCTGCCCGGCCAGCATGGCGTGGCCGAAGTCCATGTACGGCGCGGCCTCGTTGATGTACCGCCTGCCGTCGCCGTTCACGATGAACTGCGCGGGCATCATCCGCTCGTTGAGCAGGAACTGCATCCGCCCGTCCGGCCACTGGATGGACGGGAACCACCAGGACTCGTCCATGAGCTCGGTGGCCGCGCCGACCTTCTCGCCCGCGCGGATCCCGTCCCCGGTGGCGAGCGGGTTCCCGAAGCTCCAGTCCTCCTCGATGACCGGCTCCTCGCGCCTGCGCCACTCCATGTCGTGGTCGAAGCCGCCGGTGGCGAGGATGACGCCGCGGGCGGCGCGGATCCGCACCTGGACGCCGTCCCGCTCGACCACCGCGCCGGTGACCTCGCCGTCCGGCCCGGTGGTCAGCTCGGTCATGGGGGCGTTCAGCCAGAGCGGGATGTCGCGCTCGCGCAGCGCCAGCCGGAGCCGCGCCACCAGGGACTGCCCGATGGCAGCGATCCGGTCGCCGAAGACGTGCGCGCGGAACTTCCGCCAGAGCAGTTTGACCAGCACCGCCTTGCCGCGCCAGTTCTGCCGGACCTGGTAGAAGAGGCGCAGGTCCTTGGGGCCGAGCCAGATGCCCTTCGGTGCCAGCGCGAGCGGCTTGAGCAGCAACTCCTCGTCCGGGCCGAGTTCGCGCAGGTCGATGGGGGGCACGTTGATGGTGCTGCCCTGGTCGGAGCCGCCGTGCAGCTCCGGGTAGTAGTCGGCGTAGCCGGGTTTCCAGACGAACTCCAGCCAGCGGCTGCGGTTCTCCAGGAAGGCCATCATCTCCGGGGCCCGGTGCACGTAGGCGCGCAGCCGCTCGTCGGTGACCAGCCCCTCGGTGATGGTGCGCAGGTACTGGACCACGCTGTCCGGGTCGAGTTCGAAGCCGTCGCGGTGCTGGGCCGGGGCGTTCGGGACCCAGATGCCGCCGCCGGAGAGCGCGGTGGAGCCGCCGTAGTACGCGGCCTTCTCGACCACGAGGACGGTGAGCCCGGCGGCTTCGGCGGCGAGTGCGGCGGTGAGCCCGCCACCGCCGGATCCCACGACGAGAACATCGACGGTCTCCACTGGTTCGGTCATGCCGACCTCCCTTCGGGCAGCGCGGTGCGGACGGCGAAACCCGCGATGAGTTCGGGGGCGGCGCGGTAGTAGCGGTCGGCCACCCGGTAGGGGCCCTGGGTGGCGAGGGCGGCGAAGGCGGCCACCCAGGTGCGGACCTCGTGGGCCGAGTTGCCCGCCGTGCGGGTGATCTCGGCGTTGTCCCAGCCCGCGAAGGCGTCCAGCGCGCCGCGGTCGAGCACGTCCAGGAAGCTCGCGTCCCACTCGGGCGCGAGCGGGGCGGAGGGCCCCTCGCCCGCGGCGAATTCGCGGGCGGCGGCGATGACCCGCTCCTGGCGGGCGGCCCGCGCCTCGGGCGACATCGGCGCCCCGTGCACGATCCGCTCGCGCACCGGCCCGGTGGCGGTGGCGAGCGCGGGCACCGGCGGGTCGTGCGAGAGCCCGCCGGAGCCGACGATCAGCACCCGCTTCCCGAGCCCGGCGACGAAGCGCCCGGCCGCCGCCCCCAGCGCGGCGGCCCGGTGCAGCGGCCCGAGCGGCACCCCGACCGCGTTCACGAAGATCGGGATGACCGGCAGCGCGGTGGCCGAGCCGAGCAGCCTGCGCAGCGGCTGCACGGTGCCGTGGTCCACCTCCATGGCCACCGACACCGCGACATCGACCCCGTCGGCGAGCACCGCCTCGGCCAGCGACGTCGCCAGCTCGGCAGGTACGTCCAGCGGCCCGGCGTGGCTGCCGTAGTCGCCGACCCCGCTCGCCGCGGTCCCGACGCAGAACGCGGGCATGGTCCGGTAGAAGAACCCGTTGTAGTGGTCCGGCGAGAAGGTCAGCACCAGTTCGGGATCGAACTCCCGGACGAACCCGGCGGCCCGGTCCAGCGCCCCCTCGACGTCGTCGAGCAGCTCCCGCCCCGGGCCGGGCAGCTCGAGCAGCGGGCTATGCGAGACGCAGCACACGCCCAGCGGCATCGCGACCCCCCTCCGGCACGAGATCGAGCGCATCGGCCAGCGCAGCGCCGACCTCCGGCGCGTACTGCGCGGGCGAGGCCCCCGCGACGCAGCGGTCCGGGCGCAGGAAGAGCACCGAGTCCAGGTGCCCGTCGAACCAGCGCTTGAGCCCGCCGGTGCGGTCGCCGACGATCAGCACGTCCGGGTCGTCGTGGTCCGGCCAGTGCAGCTGGCAGGCGGGTCTAACCGCGACGAAGACCGCGCCGAGCGCCTTCCAGCGCGCGAACTCGCGCTCGCCGAGCACCTCCCGCGGCCGGTTGTTCCAGCACAGCACCGCGAACCACGGCCCGAGCACGTCGTCGAGCAGGACGTCGGCGCGCTCGCGGGTGTCGACCCGCGGCTGCACGAAGAGCGTCCCCACGGCGGATTTCGGCGAGCGCGACCAGGTGTGCACCACCGCCCCGGTGTCGTACCGCGGCATCGGCTTGAACCGCATGCCGAGCACGTACGACTTCACCGACGGGATGCGGGCGGCGGCCCGCACCAGCACGTCGCGGGCACCGGTGACCCGCTTGTTGGTCGGCGAGATCACCTTCCCGACCAGGGTGGAGAGGTCGATCATGGCGCGCGCGTGCTTGCGCCGCTCGGTGTCGTAGCTGTCCAGCAGCGCGTCGCCCGCCCTGCCGGTCGCCACCGCGGCGAGCTTCCACCCCAGGTTGGCGGCGTCCCTGATGCCGCTGTTGTACCCCTGGCCCTGCCACACCGGCATGAGGTGCGCGGCATCGCCCGCCAGCAGCAGCCGCCCGGCTCGGAAGCTGCCCGCGATCCGGGAGTGGTGCGTGTAGACCCGGCGCCGCAGCACCTCCAGCCGCTCCGGGTAGGGCACGAAGGGCGCCACCATCCGGTGGAAGAAGGCCGGGTCCTCGGCGAGCTCGTCCGGCTCGTCGTCGTGGATCATGAACTCGAAGCGCCGGATGCCGTGCGCGATGGAGACCGAGACATTGGGCCGGGCCGGGTCGGCGCCGACCTCGATATTGGGGTGTCCCAGCGGATCCGAGGCCAGGTCGACCACGAGCCAGCGGGTCGGCGAGGTGGTGCCCTCGAAGCTCACCCCCATCTGCTTGCGGGTGACGCTCCGCCCGCCGTCGCAGCCGACCACGTACCTCGCGGTGACCACGCTGCCGTCCCCGAGCGCGACCTCCACGTGCTCCCCGATGTCCACGCACCCGGTCATGGCGGTGTCCCACGAGACCTCGACCGACGGGAATCGGGAAAGCCCCGCCAACAGCTCGGCGTCGACCAGCGGCTGCACGAAGCCGTTCCGCTTGGGCCAGCCGAACGAGGTGTCGGTGGGCGCGATCTCGGCCAGCAGCCTGCGCCTGCCGTCGACGAACCGCATGATCTGGTTCGGATTGGTGTGCGGCAGCACCTGTTCCACCAGCCCGACGGACTGGAAGGTGCGCAGCGACTCGTCGTCCAGCCCGACCCCGCGCGGGTAGTCGATGAGCGTCGGCCGCTCCTCCACCACCCGGGTGCGCACGCCGTGCCCGCCCAGCACATTGGCCAGCGTGAGCCCGACCGGGCCTGCGCCGACCAGCAGCACGTCGTAATCGGTTGCCACGTCAGCGCTCCCGCAGAAAGCCGAGGTGCAGCGCGTCGAAGGTCGCGGCGTCCTCGTACTGCGGCCAGTGCCCGCACTCCCCCATGACTTCGAACCGCGCGCCGGGGATCATCGCGGCGATGCGCTTGCCCTCGGTGACGTCGGCGGTGGGGTCGTCGCTGGTCCAGAGCACCAGGGTGGGCGCGGTGATGCGGCCGTACTCGTCCGGGCCGAGCAGGTTGCGCTGCCGGATCTCCGGGTCCTGCAGCGCCATGATGTCGCGCATGGCGTCGACGAAGCCGGGCTGCCGGTAGATGCGCTGCCTGCTGGCCACGATGTCGTCGTAGCCCTTGGACTTGTCCGCCATCAGCCACTTGATCCTGGCCTGCACCGTCTCCCAGGTGGGGTCGGCGGCCGCGGCCATGGAGAGCGTGATGATGCGCTGCATGACCACCGGGTCGGCCTGCGAGCCGCCCGCGGTGTTGAGCACCAGCCGGTGCACCCGCTCCGGGTGGTCGATGGCGAACCGGGCCGCGACCCAGCCGCCCAGCGACTCGCCGCTGATCGAGGCGGTCGCCACGCCGATGGCGTCCAGGAAGGCGGCGAGGTGCGCCACGTAGTGCGGGATCTCCAGCGGGTGGCCCGGCCTGCCGGTGTAGCCGTGCCCGAGCATGTCGATCGACCAGGTGTCGAAGTGCTCGGCGTGCGCGGCGAGGTTGCGCACGTAGGCCTCGGCGTGCCCGCCCGACCCGTGCAGCAGGATCAGCGTCGGCTTCCCCGCGCCGCCCGCGCGCAGGTAGCGGGTCCGCACGCCCCCGGCGTCCAGGTAGCCCTGTTCGAACGCGACCCCCTGGAGGTCGCTCCAGATGCTCTCGTACTCCGACAACGCGTGCTTCCCTTCTGGTTTCAGGATTCGACGGAGGTGCCGGTGGCGGCGGCGTGCCCGGCCCGGTAGCCGAAGACCAGGCCGGGGCCGATGGTCCCGCCCGCCCCGCCGTAGGCCCGCCCGGTCGCGCCCGCCATGGCATTGCCGACCGCGAAGAGGCCGGGGATCACGGCGCCGCTCACGTGTTTGACCCGGCCGTCCTCGTCGGTGCGCGGGCCGCCCTTGGTGCCCATGGCCCCTGCGGTCACCGGGACCGCGTAGAACGGTGCGGTGTCGAGCGGCCCCAGCGTCCTGGCCCAGGCGGGCTCGGCGTCGGGGTCACCCCAGTACCCGTCGTAGGCGCTGTCCCCGCGACCGAAGTCCGGGTCGGAGCCGTTCGCCACGTTCGCGTTCCACTGCTCGACGGTGGCGACGAGGCCGTCCGGGTCGGCGCCGATCCGCTTCGCCAGCTCGGGCAGGTCGGCCGACTCGTTGAACCACTCCGGCACCGCGCCGCCCGGCGGCACCCCGAGGAAGCCGTACTTCCGCAGGTGCTCGGCGTCGAAGACGATGTGGCCGGGGTCGTTGACGTAGCCGCCGCGCGGATCCAGGTAGTGGAAGGCGCCGACCATGGCGTTGTACTCGCCCGCCTCGTTCACGAAGCGCCGCCCGGCCCGGTTGACGATGATGCTGCGCGGCCGGGTGCGCTCCAGCCGGACGCTGCGGCTGCGCGGCTTCCCCTCGATGGTGTCGCCGGGAATCTGCACCACCGGCACCCACCACGCCTCGCTCATGGTGCCCAGCTCGGCGCCGAGCGCCATGGCCAGCCGCAGCCCGTCGCCGGTGTTGTTCGGCGGCGAGACCGGGCCGCGCATGGGGCCGCGCAGGTAGGCGCGGACCAGCTCGGGGTCCCACTCGAAGCCGCCGGTCGCGAGGATGACCCCGCGTCGGGCGCGCACCGTGGAGATCCCCGCTGCGGTGGCGATCCTGACCCCGGTGACGGCCCCTTCCGCCGTCACCAGCTCGACCGCGCGCGCCCTGGTCCGTGGGACGACGCCCGCCGCGAGCACCCCGCTGAGCAGCCCGCCGATCAGCGCGGCGCCCGCCACCACCAGGTCGGCATTGGCGTCGGTGACACCGGCGTTCAGCCGGGCCCTGGTCTCGGCGTCGAAGCCGACATTGCTCCAGTCCGCCGGGAAGGTGGTGATCCGCTCCCGCCAGGCGCCGAGGCGGTTCAGGTCGAAGGCGATCGGGCTGAGCGAGCGGCCGCCGCCGGGGCGCCCGCCGGGCAGCTCCGGCTTGTAGTCCGGGAAGCCGTCGGCGATCTCGAACCGCACCGCGCTGTGCTCCTCCACGAACGCGACGGCCGCGCCGCCGGTCCGCACGAAGGTCTCGACCAGCGGGACGTCCATCGACCCGAACGACTGCGCGTCCAGGTACGCCATGGCGTCGGCGACCGTGAGCGGCCCGTCCGGCGCCCGGTCGTGCGCCGGGATCCAGGCGATGCCGCCGGAGACCGCGCTGGTGCCGCCGACGGTCTCGGCCTTCTCGTACACCGCCACCGAGGCGCCCGCCACGGCGGCGGAGAGCGCGGCGGTGAGGCCCGCCGCGCCGCTCCCGAGCACCACGACGTCGACCTCGGTGTCCCATGCGGGGGTTCCGGGCTGAGCGGGGGTCGTCATGAAATCTCCGTTCGCAACTGAGGAGAATAGTATTCTCCTCATCGTGATGTGGCAATGCCCCGCCGAATGAGGTGTTTCTGCACCTTGCCGCTCGCGGTGCGCGGGAACTCGTCCGCCGCGTACACCCGCTCCGGCCACTTCTGCCTGGCCACGCCCGCCGCCGCGAAGTGCGCGGCGACCTCGTCGACGGTCGGCAGCCCATGCCCCGGCCGCAGCCGCAGCACCGCCCCGACCACCTCGCCGAAGCGGGTGTCCGGCACCGCGACCACCGCCGCCTCGGCCACCGCGGGCAGCCCGGCCAGCACCTCTTCGACCTCCACCGCGCTGACGTTCTCGCCGCCGCGGATGATGACGTCGGATTTGCGGTCGGTGACGGTGAGGTGCCCGTCCGGGTGCAGCACCCCGATATCGCCGGTGCGGTACCAGCCGTCGGCGTCGAAGGCGGCGGCGGTGAGTTCGGGGTCGGTGTAGCCGAGGCAGAGATCGGGGCCGCGGCTGAGGATCTCGCCGTCGTCGGCGAGCCGGATCTCCACGCCGGGCATTGGCCTGCCGTCGGTGTAGAGCCGCTCGTACTCCGGCGCGTGGTAGCGCGAGGTGGTGATCGAGGGGTGCTCGGTGCTGCCGTACGCGCGGAAGGGGATCAGCCCCAGGTCGGCCAGGCCGCGGGTGACCGAGGGCGGCACGGTGGAGCCGCCGAGCCCGACGTAGCGCATGTGCGCCATGTGCTCCGGGGAGAAGTCCGGGTGCTCCATCAGGCTGGTGACGAAGTACGGCGGCCCGCCCCCGACCGAGAGGCCGTCCGAGCGCATGAGCGCCAGCGCCCGCCCCGGGTCCCAGACATCGGTGAGGTGCACCGGCTTGCCGTGCAGCACCGGGATGAGGAAGGCCGCGAGCATGCCGATGAAATGGCCGACCGGGGTCGCGGTGAGCTGGGCGCCGCGGTCCAGCCGGTTCTGCTCGGCCAGCTGCCGCGCCTCGCAGCCCAGCGTCTGGTGGCTGTGGATCACGCCCTTCGGTGCGCTGGTGGTGCCCGAGGTGAAGGCGATGAGCGCGGGTCCCGCGGGGTCGGCGGGGAGCGCGCCCTCGAGCGGCTCGTCGGCGAGCAGTGCGTCGAAATCGACCGCCGCCGAACTGCTCTCACCCGGCGTGACAGCCCCATCCGGCGCGGCACCCCCGCCCGCCGCGGCAGCTCCGCCCGGAGCGGCAGCTCCGCCGACGATCCCGACGACCGGCACCTTTGCGCTCACCGCCGGATCGAAGACCAGCCGCCCGAAGCTCGCCGCCGTGATGAAAACCTTCGGCTGCGTCACCCCGAGGATGTGCGTGAGCTCGCGCGCGCCGTAGAAGTGCACCACCGGGACGGTCACCGCACCGAGGAAGGCCGCGGCCCAGAAGGTCGCCGCCGCCTCCATCCAGTTGGGCAGCTGGAACACCACGGTGTCGCCGGGCCCGACCCCGCGCGCCCGCAACCCGGCCGCCAACCGCCGCGCCACCCCCTCCACCGCGCCGAAGCTGCCCGAGAACGGCCGTACCTCGGAGTGCACCCGGAACGGCAGCGCGCGCAGCCCGGCCAGATCGCGGGTGAGCTGCTCCCCCAGCGTCTCCGGGCGCCACCAGCCCGCCGCCTCGTACCCGGCCCTGAGCTCGTCGGGAATGGTTCGCATCGCGGGATCGCCTCCGAAATCGGTGAAAACGTCATTCTCTTCTGAGGGTAATAACACATTCGCCACGCTGGACGCATTCGCGCCGATCAGCGCCTCGACCTGCCCGAAAAGTCCGGAAACCTTGCGAGATTTCGCGCGAGGAGAGTAGCGTTCTCCTCGATGGCGAGGTAAATTCTCGTCCGAGAGGTCACGGGAAAGGGACAGCTGTGGGACGTGTCGAAGGCAAGGTCGCGTTCATCACCGGCGCGGCGCGCGGTCAGGGGCGCAGCCACGCGGTTCGCCTCGCCGAGGAGGGCGCCGACATCATCGCGGTCGACCTCTGCGAGGACATCGCGACGGTCGGGTACGCACTGGCGACCCCCGAGGACCTGGAGGAGACCGCGAACCTGGTCGCCAAGACCGGTCGCCGGGTGGTCACCGCGAAGGCGGACGTGCGCATCGCGTCCGAGCTGCAGAAGGCCGTCGACGACGGCGTGCGCGAGCTGGGCAAGCTGGACATCGTGGTCGCGCAGGCCGGCATCGCGGGCATGAAGGGCGAGCCGCAGCTGCAGGCCTGGACCGACGTGATCAACACCAACCTGATCGGCACCATCAACGCCATCCAGGTCTCGCTGCCGCACCTGCGCGAGGGCGGATCCGTCATCGCGACCGGCTCCACCGCCTCGCTGATCGACATCTCCAAGGTCGACCAGCCGGGCAAGGACCCGGGCGGCATGGCCTACGTGCACTCCAAGCGCGCGCTCACCGCCTACGTCTACGAGCTGGGCAGGCAGCTGGCGCCGCGCGGCATCCGCGCCAATGTGGTGCACCCGACGAACTGCAACACCCCGATGCTGCAGAGCGAGCCCATGTACCGCTCGTTCCGGCCGGACCTGGAGCACCCGACCCGCGCCGACGCGGAGCCGGTCTTCGCCGTCCAGCAGGCCATGCCCATCCGCTACGTCGAGCCCGAGGACATCAGCAACGCCGTCGTCTACCTGGCCTCCGAGGAGTCCAGGTACGTCACCGGGTTGCAGCTGCGGGTCGACGGCGGCGGCTACCTGAAGTGGTACGACTACCACATCTGAGCTGAAGAGGATTCCATCGTGACCATCGACGAGAGCCTCGCAGGCGAGGACCGCAAACGGGTCAGGTACCAGTTCGACCGGCACACCCCCGAGTACCGGCACCGGTTCCAGGAGATCACCGAGGAGATGCAGGGCAAGTGCCCGGTCGCCTGGTCCGACACGCACGACGGCCACTGGGTCGCGGCGAGCGCGGACGCGGTCTTCGAGCTGGCCCGCTGCCCGCACGTCTCCAACGACCACGACCTGCACGGGGAGCGCAAGGGGTACCAGGGCATCTCGATCCCCAAAGCCAGGCGCGCCTCGGTGGTGCGCGGCGGCATCCTGGAGATGGACGACCCCGAGCACCGGATCTACCGCTCGGTGCTCAACCCCTACCTCTCCCCCGCCGCGGTGCGGCGCTGGGAGCCGGTGATCGACGAGATCGTGCGGGCCGCCCTCGACGAGCACATCGAGTCCGGCCGCATCGACTTCGTGGACGACCTGGCGAACATCGTCCCGGCCGTGCTCACCCTGGCCATGCTCGGCATCCCGCTGAAGCGCTGGTCGCTCTACAGCGAGCCGGTGCACGCCGCCGTCTACACCCCGGAGAACTCGCCGGAGGCGGCGAAGGTGGCCGAGATGCACCGGGCCATGGGGATCGACCTGCTCACCAGCCTGGTCGAGATCAAGGAGAACCCGCGCCCCGGGCTGGTGGACGGCCTGTGCAGGCTCCGGATCGACGGCGAGCCCGCCCCCGACCTGGAGCTGCTCGGCATGCTCGGGCTGATCATCGGCGGCGGCTTCGACACCACCACCGCGCTCACCGCGCACTCCCTGGAATGGCTCGCGGAGAACCCCGAGCAGCGCGAGCTGCTCAGCCGGGAGCGCGAGGAGCTGCTGGACCCGGCCACCGAGGAGTTCCTGCGCTACTTCACCCCGGCGCCGGGCGACGGCCGCACCATCGCCGCCGACGTCGAGCTGCAGGACACCGACTTCCGCGAGGGCGACCGGCTCTGGCTCTCCTGGGCCATGGCCAACCGGGACCCGTCGGTCTTCCCGGACCCGACCGAGGTGGTGCTGGACCGGAAGGGCAACCGGCACTTCAGCTTCGGGCTCGGCATCCACCGCTGCATCGGCTCCAACGTGGCCCGCACGGTCTTCAAGGCCATGCTCACCGCCGTGCTGGACCGGATGCCGGACTACGTCTGCGACCCGGCGGGCACGGTGCACTACGAGACGATCGGCGTGATCCAGGGCATGCGCAAGCTGCCCGCAACCTTCACGCCGGGCAAGCGGCTCGGCCCCGGCCTGGACGAGACCCTGGACACACTGCAGCGGATCTGCGACGAGCAGCAGCTGGCCGCCCCGGTGACGGAGCGCCCGGACGTCGCGGTGATCGACTGAGGCGAGAGAGCGATCGGATGAGAGAACTGCCCGACGGCACCCGCACCCCCGTCGTGGACGCGAGCGTGCACGTCTTCTTCGCCTCGAACGCCGACCTGCGCGGCTTCCTGCGCGAGCCGTACCGCAGCCGCGGCATCCCCGATGCCGAGATGGACTGGTACGGCGCCCCGGGAGGTGAGTACGCGCAGGGCACCCGCGGCCCGGCCAAGCAGTACCCGGGCTCGGACCCGGAGCTGGTGGCCGCGCAGCTCTTCGACGAGCGCGGGGTCGACGTGGCGGTTCTCCATCCGATGACCCGCGGCATCCTGCCGGACCGGCACCTCACCACCGCGGTGCTGGCCGCGCACAACGAGATGCTGGTGACCCGCTGGCTGGACGGCCCGCACGCCGACCGGTTCCGCGGCACCATCCGGGTGAACCCGGACGACGTGCCCGGCGCGCTGCGCGAGATCGAGCGCTGGAGCTCGCACCCCCGGGTGGTGCAGCTCGGCATCCCGCTGCAGTCCATGGCGCTCTACGGCAAGCCGCAGTTCTGGCCGATCTGGGAGGCCGCAGCGGCGGCCGGGCTCCCGGTGGCCGCGCACATCGAGACCGGCGAGAGCATCGCCTTCCCGCCGACCCCGTCCGGGCATACCAGAACCTACGAGCAGTACCTCGGCTTCATGGCGCTGAACTACGTCTACCACCTGATGAACATGATCGCGGAGGGCGTCTTCGAGCGCTTCCCGGAGCTGAAGTTCGTCTGGGCGGACGGCGGCGCCGACCTGCTCACCCCGTTCACCTGGCGGATGGACACCTTCGGCAGGCCGCACCTGGAGCAGACCCCGTGGGCGCCGAAGATGCCGAGCGACTACCTGCCCGGCCACGTCTACTTCGTGCAGGGCAGCCTGGACGGCCCCGGCGAGACCGAGTTCGCCGCCGAGTGGCTGGACTTCACCGGCAAGGACGACATGCTCATGTTCGGCTCCAGCTACCCGCACTGGCACGCGGGCGACGCGCTCGCCCTGCCCACCGGGCTGAGCTCGGAACAGCGCGCGAAGCTGCTCTGGCGCAACGCATCCGAGCTGTACGGCATCGACATCATGGCCCCCGCGTGAGAAGGAGTAGTCCATGACACTGGCGCATCAGCAGCAACCGGCGGCCGTGGCCGATCAGGTCGCCGTGCGGGTGGTCGACTCCGACGTGCACCCGGTGCCGCGGCGCCGGGAGCTGGTCGAGTACATCCCGGAGCCGTTCCGCAGCAAGCACTTCCTGAGCCACCGGGTCGGCGAGACCATCATCTACGACGCCCCCGACTACGCGCACTCCTACGCCATGCGGGTGGACACCTTCCCGAAGGACGGCGAATTTCCGGGCAGCGACCCGGAACTCGCGCTGCAGCAGCTCATCATCGAGGCGGGCTCGGACATCTGCATCCTGGAGCCGACCGTCAAGGCGACCCGGCTGCCGGAGGCGACCCAGGCGCTGGCCACCGGCATCAACCACTGGCTCGCCAACCACTGGCTGGACCCGGTCAACAACCGGCACCAGCGCTGGCGCGGCTCGATCTGCGCCGCCATCGACAATGTGGACGGCGCGGTGCGCGAGATCGAACACTGGGCCGGGCACCCGTTCATGTCGCAGATCCTGATCAAGGCCGAGCCGCGGCCGTCCTGGGGCGACCCGCGCTACGACCCGATCTGGGCGGCCGCCGTGCGACACGACCTGGTGGTGAGCTGCCACCTGGGCCGCGGGGCGTACGAGACCATGCCCATGCCGCCGGTCGGCTTCCCCAGCTACAACCACGACTTCATGGTCACCTACTCGCTGCTTGCGGCGAACCAGATCATGAGCCTGATCTTCGACGGCGTCTTCGACCGCTTCCCGGCGCTGCGGATCGTCTTCGTGGAGCACGCCTTCACCTGGATCCTGCCGCTCATGTGGCGGATGGACGCCATCTACGCGGCGCGCAAGTCGTTCGTGGACATCAAGCGCAAGCCGTCGGAGTACGTCAAGGAGCACATCCGGTTCACCACGCAGCCGCTGGACTACCCGGAGGACAAGACCGAGCTGACCAGGGCGTTCGAGTGGATGGAGGCGGACCGCATCCTGCTCTACTCCTCGGACTACCCGCACTGGACCTTCGACGACCCGCGCTGGCTGGTCAAGCACCTGCCGGAGCACGCGCGCGAGCGGGTCATGTTCCGCAACGGCATCGAGACCTACCACCTGCCGGAGTTCGTGCCCGCGATCGCGGGGCAGAGGCGGGTGTTCTGAGGTGGCGGAGTCCGAGCGCCCGCGGCTGGCGCAGGGGCGGGAGCACGTCGTCGCCACCGTGGACGAGATCCCGCCGGGCGAGTCCAAGGTGGTGCCGATCGGCAGGCACGGGGTCGGCGTCTACAACGTGGGCGGCACCTTCTACGCCATCGCCAACTACTGCCCGCACGAGGGCGGGCCGCTCTGCGCGGGCCGGGCCCGCGGCCGGACCGTGGTGGACGAATCGGTGCCCGGCGACGCGGTCATGGTGCGGGACAAGGAGTACATCTACTGCCCCTGGCACCAGTGGGGGTTCGAGCTGGCGACCGGGACCACCGCGGTGAAGCCGGAGTGGAGCATCCGCACCTACCCGGTGCGGGTGGACGGCGCCGACGTCATCGTGACGGCGTGAGTATCGCTGTGTCGCCGCGGCGGGCGACCGGCAGCGCGCCCGCGGGGCGGCACAGAAGGGGCATCCGATGCCATCGGTCGTGGTGAACGGCGGCGCTGTCGTCTACGAAATCCTGGGCGAGTCCGGCGAACTGATCGTGCTGACGCCCGGTGGGCGGTTCGGGATGGACATCCCCGGGCTGCGCCCGCTGGCCGAGGCGCTGGTGGCGGGCGGGTACCGGGTCCTGCTCTGGGACCGCCCCAACTGCGGCGCCTCCGACGTCCAGTTCTACGGGCAGAGCGAATCGCACATGCGCGCCGAGACGCTGCACGGGCTGCTCACCGCGCTGGACACCGGCCCGGTGGTGCTGGCGGGCGGGTCGGGCGGCGCCCGCGACTCCATGCTCACCGCGATCCTGTACCCCGAGCTGGTCGCGAAGCTCGTGCTGTGGAACATCGTCGGCGGCATCTACGGCACCTTCAACCTGGGCGCCCACTACGTGCTGCCCAGCCTGCAGGTGGTGCGTGGCCTCGGCGTCGAGGGGTTGCCGCGCATGCGCGAGTGGCGCGAGCTGATCGCCGCCAACCCGGGGAACGAGCAGCGGCTGCTCGCGCTTGACCGGGACGAGTTCGTCAAGCTCTCGCTGCGCTGGCTGAACGCCTACGTCTCGAAACCGGGGCAGACCGTGCCCGGCGTCGACGACGAGCTCTTCGACCGGATCATCGTGCCCACGCTCATCATCCGGGGCGGCGCGCACGACCTGGACCACCCCAAGCGCACCTCGCTGGAGGTGAGCTGCCTGATCGCGGGCTCGCGGCTGATCGACCCGCCGTGGCCGGAGGACGCCTGGGAGCGCGCCGTCGAGGACCGCGCCCGCAAGCGGGTGGACCGGTACAACCTGTTCGACACCTGGGTGCTGGCCGCGCCCGCCATCCTGTCCTTCCTCGACGGCTGAGCTCACCGGGTATGGATGAACACCTCGCAGTTGAGCGACGCCTCCATGGCGGTGTGGATCCGGCTCTCCGGCACCCGCTCCAGGTCGGCGCGGTCCAGCAGCACGTGCACCACGTCGAAGCCGTCGGCGTCCGGCTCGCGGCGGATCTCGCCGCGCAGCCCGAACCCGGCGAGCACGCCGTGCGCATCGTCGTCGGTGCCGCGGCTGACGTAGGTGACAACGCCGGGCACCGGCTCGGTGCCGAACGCCCGCGCGCAGGCGCGCACCGCGGCCCGCACGGCCGCCTCGGTGTCACCGGTCTCGATGTGCACCTGGAGCTCCCGGCTGCCCGCCGAGCCGAGCACGTCGGCCGGGATCCCGGTCAGGTGCGCGCGCAGCGCGGTGAGCCCGTCGGTGAGCCGGGCGGGCGACAGCTCGCCGGTCGGGTCGACGTCGATACGCACCACCGCGGTTCTCATACCGGCCAGCCTAGCGGCCGTTTCTCCTCCGGAAGAGGTTGTCATGCAGGACATTTTCGAACGGTCCTCGTTCCGGGTCGGCGGCCCGGCGCCGGGGCTGGAGCCGCGGCTGCTGCGCGCGGGCGGCGCGGACCTGGCGGGGTACCTGGCGGCAGGCGGGTACCGGCAGGCCGGTGACCCGGAGGCGCTGCTGGAGCAGGTGCGGCGCAGCGGGCTGCTCGGCCGCGGCGGGGCGGGGTTCCCGCTCGCGGTGAAGCTGGCCGGAGTGCGGAAGCGGAGCGGCGGGGGTGCCGTCGTGCTCGCCAACGGCGAGGAGGGCGAGCCGGCCTCGGTCAAGGACAAGTGGCTGCTGCGGCACCGGCCGCACCTGGTGCTGGACGGGGTGCGGCTGGCCGCCGGGGTCGTCGGGGCCGGGCGCGCGGTGGTCTACCTCTCCGACCGGGCCGCGGCGCGCAGCGTCGACGCCGCGCTCACCGAAACCGACGCCGCCGGGATCGAGGCGCCCCCGATCGAGCTGGTGCTGGTCGACCCCACCTACGTGGCCGGAGAGGAGACCGCGGCGGTGCGGGCGGTCGACGGCGGCCCCGCACTGCCCAGCGACAAGCCGCCGCGGCCCTTCGAACGCGGCGTCGCCGGGCTGCCCACCGTGGTCAGCAACGTGGAGACCCTTGCGCACCTGCCGTTCGTGCACGCGCACGGCGGCGAGGCGTTCCGCGCGGTCGGCACCGAGCCCTCCCCCGGCACCTTCCTCGCCACCGTCACCGGCGGCGGCCGGCCCGCCGCGCTCTACGAACTCCCGCACGGCCTCCCTTTCACCGAACTGCTGGCGCTGCACGGGGTCTCGCCGGACGCCGTGCGCGGCGCGCTCACCGGCGGCTACTTCGCGGGCATGGTGGACCGCGGCATCCTCGACGCCACCCTGGAGCACCACGCCCTGCGCGCGCTCGGCGGTGGGATGGGCTGCGGCGCCTTCGCGCTCATCACCACCGAGTGCCCGGTCGCCGTCGCCGCGGCCGTGCTGGAGTACTTCGACCGGCAGAACGCGGGCCAGTGCGGCTCCTGCTGGAACGGCACCGCCGCCATGGCCGCCGCCGCGGGCGCGCTGCGCGACGGCCGCGCAGGCGAGGAGGACGTGGCCCGGCTGCGGCGCTGGTCGGTGGTGCTCCGCGGCCGCGGCGCCTGCGGCACCCTCGACGGCGCCACCAACGCCGCCGCCACCCTGCTCGCCCGCTTCGCCCCCGACGTCGCCGCGCACCTGTCCGGCACCTGCCCGACCTGCTCGGACGGCCCGTACCGCGCCGAACGCCCCTTCGAGGTGGACCCGGAGGTCATCCCGTGAAGATCCGCCTCGACCGCACCCTCTGCGACGGCTTCGGCATCTGCGCCCGCCACGCCCCGAAGCACTTCTCCCTGGACGACTGGGGCTACGCCGCCCTCGAAGGCGACGGCTCGGTGCCCCCCGCCGAGCACGACGGCGTCCTGCGCGCCCTCCTCGACTGCCCCGTGCACGCCATCCTGACCGTCGACAACCCGGAGGTGACCCCGTGAAGGTGGCCGTCAACTGGACCCTCTGCGAGAGCAACGGCGTCTGCGCAGGCATCGCCCCCGAGGTCTTCGACCTCGACGACGAGGACAACCTGCACGTCCTGCACGAGGAGGTGCCCGACCCGCTCGCCGCCGGGGTGCGGGAGGCGGTCGCCCAGTGCCCCCGCGCCGCCCTCACCGCCACCGAATAGCGCCGAACCGCACACAGCCGATGGGCTAGGATCCGGGCTATGCGATACGGGGGGATCGACGGCTCGGCCTTCGGGGCCGCAGCGTGAGTTCGGAATTCACGGCGGACCTCGAGCAGATCGACGCCATCATTGCCCGGCTGTCCGCACTCGCGGGCTTCATCGGTGCGAACCTGGACGAAATCGACACTCGTGTCGCCGCGTTGACCGGCACCAGTTGGGACAGCACTGCTGGGCGGGCGTACGCCGATGTGCACCGTGAATGGGCGACAAGCGCACGAGAATTCGTGGAAGGTGTCCGCACCATGAGTGACGCGGCGAGGCGAGCGCACGAAGACCTGACCTATGCCGTGGATCTCAACCGAAGAATGCTCGACGGGGGCTGATCGCGGTGTTGATCGTGGACTGGCAGGTCTACTACGACGCCGCCAGAAGGTGCCACGCTCTGGCCGATGCACTCCGCGCAGCCGACAAGCCGCTGCACGAGATGAAGAGCGGCTGCGCGGGCATGGCGGGCGATTCGGACGGCTGCCGGCAGTGGGGCGAGAAATATGACCAAGTGGCACAGGAAACCATGCAGTCCTGCACCAACTTGGCCGATGCGCTGACGAACTTCGGTTTCGTGCTGTTCGCCACCGGCTACAACTATGGCAAGCGAGCTGGAACGAACCCGGCACCCTACCGGCCCGCTGTCCAGCCGGTGGCCTTCTACAGGGTGACGATCCCCTCATCGGTCGGCAACAACGGAAGCGGAGTCGACAAGCACGATGATGGACTCGGGGAGTTCTACGACCAACTGGTCGGGAAGATAGGCCAAGAGTTCGGCAAGCTTCCCAACGGCAACGTCAACACCCTGCAAACCGCCGCTGACAAGTGGAAGCAGTTCGCCGAGAACGAGTCCGTCAGGGGGGCCGAGGCCGAAATATCGCGGATCACGGAGCTTTTCGACCGTATCCAGGACAAGACAAATCTCCCCCGCATTCTCGAGCGGTTGGATGCTCTACGCGGGAGTGCGGGCCAGATAGCCATCGGTGCGTCGACACTCGCCGGTCTGGTAGGGGAATACCACACGAGCACCAGGAATGCTCGGACGAGCTTCGAATCGGAGATCAATGTCGCCGTCGCAGCGGCCGGGATAACCGTGGCCGGTGCGCTGGTGTTCGCTGCTATCAGCTTCGGCGGTTCACTCCTGGCCGGCGCGGGAGCTATCGGCGGAATCGTGCTGAATTGCGTCAACGCGATTCGCACGGCCTTTCAAACCAGCAACCTCATCAAGGTCATCGGACTCACCGCTGCTACCGCAGGCGCCGCGGTCACCCTGAAGCATTTCAACACCATGCCGGACATGACCGACATGGTCACCGAGGGCGGGAAACTCGGGGCCATCATCCTGATGAAGGTCCTCGTAGACGACGCCGCCCAGGAGATGGGTGATGCCTGGAAGGACGCTCCCGGCACCGCGCCCGGAAACGTGTCGATCACCGAAGGTCGGCGAATCCATATCCTGGACGGCGACGGTGACGAAGCCGGTGGCGGTCACGCACCGGGAACCGGGGCACCGAACAAGACGGAATTCCCCGACAGCGACCCGTGGACCGACGACCACATCATCGACAGAATCCAGGATGTAGCGAAGAATCCTGACCAGACCCCGGTGCTTCAGGACAACGGACGGTACAGGGTATCGGGTGTACGCGACGGAGTTCTCATCGAAGTCATCGTCAACCCCGACGGTAGTATCCGCACCGGATATCCGGTCAGCGGCCCGGGTGTGTACCGGAACGACGAGAACGGTGATCCAATCAAGTAGCAGAGAGGGAACGATGGTGGATTCGAGCGGGCGGCAGCGCAGAACGCGCGAGCGACCGCAACGGACACAAGCCCAGATCGACCGCCTGAACAAGCTGAACGCGGACTCCCGCGCACTGCTGGAGCAACTCGCGAACCGGCTGCCACCCGAGGCCGTCGCCCAGTATCAGCGGTTCGGCGAGGTCGGCGAGTGGGGCGAGCTGGTCGACAATCTCTGCGCCGGCCTGGTGAAGCGGCGAATACCGGTCACCGAGGAGGAACGCGACCGTCTCGCCGCCCTGCTGGCGATGTTCGGTAGCCGCGAGGACTATGTGTACCTGAAGGATCCCGAGCAGGTTCTGGCTCAGCTCGTCGTCAAGCCCGACTGATCGAGCCCG
Source organism: Nocardia sp. NPDC057353 (assembly GCF_042667085.1). Taxonomy (NCBI): domain Bacteria; kingdom Bacillati; phylum Actinomycetota; class Actinomycetes; order Mycobacteriales; family Nocardiaceae; genus Nocardia; species Nocardia sp. NPDC057353. Next base: position 16,098 of record NZ_JBHVAK010000043.1, on the reverse strand, counting down.
GAATCGGATTTCGTCCCGCACCGGGATGGCGCGCGGCATAATCGGGACCGACTGTCGGACAACGACATCGGGGGATCATGGTTGCACGCAGGGAGCTGCTGCGGGCGGCGGCGTTGCTGCCGCTGGTGGCGGGGTGCGGGGCGGGCCCGTTCGGAGGCTCGGGGGCGGTGCGGATCGCGGTGGCGTGGAGCGGGGGTGAGCTGGCAGCCTTCCGCACGGTGCTCGCCGGGCTGGAGAACGTGCCCGCCGTGGAGGTGGTGCCGCTCGGTGACGACATCGATACGGCGTTCGGCTCGGCGGGGCGGGAGGCCCCGGACATCGTGATGATGCCGCAGATCGGGCAGGTGCAGGCGCTCGCGGCGCGCGGCAGGCTGCGGCCGGTGCCCGATTCGGTGTGGTGCGGCGGGGAGCCGCCGTACGCGAAGTACTGGGAACGGCTGCTCTTCCACGACGGGAAGCCCTACGGAGCGCCGTTCAAGCTCACGGCGAAGTCGCTGGTGTGGTTCGACCGGGAGGCGATGGCGAACTACGACCTCGGCGACCCGGCCGGGTGGACCGTGCCGGACTGGGTCGCCGCGGCCGGTGAGCTCTCCGGCGGGCCGGTGCGGTTCCTCGCGCCCGCCGGGGCCGACGGGTGGACGCTCACCGACAGTTTCGAGAACATGCTGCTCGCCGAGTCCCCCGACGACTACGCCGAACTGGCGGAGAGCGTGCCGCCGCGGCGCTGGGACCGCTGCGGGGTGCGGGCCGCACTCGAGAACCTCGGCGCGCTGTGGGGCGTCCGCGCGGCGCGCGGGATCGGCTACACCATGACCAGGCAGTTCCCGGACGCCGTCCGCGAGGTCTTCGACCACCGCACCGCGCTCATGGTCGCGATGCCGGACTTCGCCGAGCCGATCGTGCGGCGCTGCCTGCGGCACGCGAAACGCGCCGAGGAGGTCGTCGGCACCACCTGGTTCCCGCCCGTCGCCGGCGGGACCCGGCCGCACATCGTCGGCGGCGATGTGGCGGTGCTGACGGCGGGGGGGAGCGACGCGGCGGACAAGGCGGCGAACAAGGTGATCGCCGCTCTCGCCGCACCCGAAGCGGCGAAGCCGTGGATCGAAGGGGCGGGCGGGTTCCTCGGGCCACACCGGAAAACCGAGGCGAACTACTCCCGGATCCTGGGCCCGGTGGCCGAGGAGCTGACCGCGGAGCCCGTGGTCGAGCTGTCCGAGCGGATCGGCACGATGGGCGGGCGGCACGGGCTGTGGCCGGTGCTGACCGACTTTCTCGCCGAGGTCGGGGACGGGGCGAACCCGGTGCAGCCCGCGGTCGATCGGGCGGTCGCGGCGCTCGACGAACGCGAACGGCGGTAGCGGTGCGCACGAATGCCTACATCGATGCGCACGGCGTCCGGCTCGCGCTGACCACCAGGCCCATGCGGGGGGCGCCGGTGCCGGGCATGCCGCGCAGGCGCCTGCTGACGCTGCTCTGGGCGGCGCCCGCGGCGGTGCTGGTCACCGCGATATTGATCGTCCCGGCGGCGGTCACCGTCGGTTTCGCGGTGGCGACAACGCCCGCGGTCCCGCTGTGGTGCGCGGTGGCCGTCGCGGCGGTGGTGGGTGCGGTCGTCGTCGGCAGGAAACACGGAGCGAAGCCGGTGCAGCGGGTCGGCCTGGCGGTGGCGGCCGTCGCGGTGGTCGCTCTGGCCTGTTACCGGGTCGGGCGCGGGTTGAGCCCGGCGGGCGCGCGGGCCTACCTCTTCACCGGGTGCATGGTGCTGCTCGCCACGGTGATGGTCGCGGTCGCGCTTGCCCTCGCCGTGTCGCTGCAGAATCACTGGGACATGTGGCTGCCGCTGGTGGCGCCGTGTGCGGTGGCCGCGCTGGTCTCCGGGGTCGCGTTCCGACTGATCTTCCAGCGGCTGGCCGACCTGTTCGGTTTCGACTCGCAGCCCGCCGTCTTCTGGTGGTTCTGCCTGCTGCCCCCGGTCGCCTTCGTCTGGACCTGGTTCGGTTTCGCCACCGCGCTGCTGCACGACGGCATCCGGGCTACCGACATCACCCCCGCCAAGGGCGCCCACATCAAGGCTCGCAAGGGGTGGAGACGGCATAAGCGCAGATTGGAGCAGCTGCGTCCGGTGATCCTCGTCCTAGCCACCGGCATCGGCGTCGCCGCGGCGCGCATGTTCGACGCCGTGCTCATCGGCGTCCCGTGGCCGCTGCAGGAGTGGAACGAGGGCGCCACCGTGTTCTGGTGGCGGCTGGCGAGCGACCCGGACACCGGCTTCGGTCCGGAGGCGGTGTACGCCGTACCGCTCGCCGCGCTGGTCGGCGTGGCGGCCTGGTTCTTCCAGAACGAGACCGGCGGCGGGCGGCCCATCGCACCCCGGATCGACCGGACCAGGGAGCGCCCGGGCTGGAAGCGGACGCTCGTCGCCACCGCCGTCTTCCTGGTCGTCGCCTTGCCGATCCTGGTCCTGGTCGCCGCGACATTCTGGGGTCCCTACGGTTTCCAGCTCGACGCGGTGACCGGGCTGCTCCGGGACAGCGCCCTGCTCGGCTCGCTCGGCAGCACGGGGTGGGTGGCGCTGGCCAGCACGCTGCTGGTGGTGACCGCCGCCATCCCCGCCGCGCTCCGGCTCGCCGCGGCCGAGCCCTCCGCGACCGAGCCGCCCGGTGCCGGATGGAAGCGGGCGGGGACGAAGAGCGTGGTGGCGGGGCTGGTCGTGCTCGCGGTGCTGCCGGTGCAGACCTACCTCGGCCCGATCGTCTGGGCCGTCGAGCACGGCGGGCTGGCGGGCACCAAGACCCCGCTGATCCTGGTGCACGCCGCCGCCGGAATACCGATCGCCGTCCTGGTCCTGCGCGCCGCGCTGCTCGCCGCCCCGGACGGCGCCGCCGCCCTGCAGGGCCTCTCCACCCCGGGCACCGCCGTGCGCAGGCTGCTGGAGACCGCCGGGCCCGCGCTCGTCGCCGTCGCGGTGCTGCAGTCGGTGCAGGTGTGGAACGACTTCACCATCGGTTTCCTGCTCGGCGGCGCGGGCGGTAGCCCCTGGTCGCTGCTGCTCTGGGGTGAGGCGCGGCAGTTCGAGGAGAACTCCGCCCGGTTGGCCGCCGGTTCGCTGCTCTCGGCGGTGGTGCCGGTGCTGGTGCTTGTACTCACCTGGCGGCGTTGGCTGGTGCCCGGGTTGACCGGAGGTGCGGTGCGATGAGCACGGAACCCGCCGACTCGTCCTCGGATACCGATCTCGCCGCACGCCGGGGCGGGGAGCAACGCTCGACGCTATGGCGGGTCGCGGTCGGAACCACACCGGTGGTCGCGACGGCGCTCACACTGGAGTTCGGCCGGACACTGGTTGTCGACTCCTTCGGCGAGTCCGAGGTGGTCGAGACGCTGGCGAGCACGCTGCGGGCGTTCTGGATCCTGCTCGTCGTCGGCGGGGTGCTCTTCGCCGGATACCGGTGGTATTCGCAGCGGCGAGACGGGGAGCGGCTCGAGCGGACCCGCGCCCTGCTCGACGCGCTCGACAAGCCGCAGGTTCCGGTGGACGGAATCGCATCCGAAGCAGACAGTTCACTGCAGCCGGTCGATTCACCGCGGAACCGCACCGAGATGGCGGTGCTGCAGCACCTTCCGGCGCGCCGGTACGACAGCGCTTTGTTGCTCGCTGTGGCCGCGGCGCTCACCGACGCCGCGCACTCGCTCCGCGAGAGCGATTCGTCCGCACCGACCTACCGATCCCCTACCGACCTCGTCGAACAGCTGCTGCGGGACAGGATCCTCGCAGTGGCTGGCGCCTACTACTCCCCCACGGTGTGGGAGCCGGTATCGGCGCACGCCGAGGTATTGACGAAACCGGCATGGGCGACGGCTCTTTACACGCTGGTCCACGAGCACGCCGAGCGGGCACGCGCACGGGCCGCCGCGCTCGAACACCCCGAGTACGCTATGACGGCCCGCGCCTGGTTCGACAGCGTGCAGGGCGACCTCCGCGGACTGATCACCGGCTGCCACCACGTGGCTTCGCACAAGAAATTGCCCAAAGCGGTGCTCCCCGAGCTGATCCGCATCATCGACGCGCTCGACGTGTACTACGGCTACGATCACCGGAGCGCCGACCTCCGCGCGCTGGTCACCGCGCTCTCGACCCCGTCGGAGTTCCCGCTACACAGGGCCCTGCTGCAGCTGCGTGCGAATCCGGCGGGCGCGCCGAAAGTGCGGCTCCGCCCGCTGGCCTGGTCCAATGCCGTCGCCGCGCGCCGTCGGCACGGCCACACCCTAGAGCGTTTCGACACCGCCGAGGACGGTCCGGACGCGACCGCTCGCAAGCTCGAGCAGGTCTGGCGCAGGCTACCGCGGGCGGATCTGCACGCCGAGGTCTGCGTCCTGGTCAACCTCGCGGTGGTCGAGCTCCGCCGCGGCAATCTCGACGCGGCGGGTGACCGCCTTGATCTCGCCTTCGCCCGCACCGAGAACGGCCGCGATCCCGGCGGCCGCGCACACGCCACCGAGATTCTCGGCATCCTGCACTGGATGCGCGGTGAACAGATCGCCGCCCTGCTCGCGTGGCGCACCGCGTACACCGGGTACCGCGCGCTCGCCGACGACCGCGGCCGGGGCCGCTGCCTACGCCACCTCGGCTCGGCCCTACGGGCCGCGCCGGAGTTCGGCGGCAGTGCCGTCGCGCCGCCGGCGCCCGACCAGCCGCTGAATCACGATCGAGTGGTGCGCCAGGCGCGCGGCTGGCTCACCGCAGCCGATCTTCTCGATCCCGCCAGCCCGGCGGCGCCGCCGCCCCCGTCGGCAATGCCGGGGCTTCCGATGGACAGCTCACCGCTCGAACTCCCCGACCCGCACCTGCGCATCCCCCGGCCCACCGCCGACTCCTGACAAACCTCACCCCCGCGGCAACCCCAGAATCCGCTCCGCGATGATCGTCCGCTGAATCTCCGATGTCCCCCCGGCGATGGTCCCCGCGAAACTGCGCACGAACCGCTCGAACCACCCCGGCGCGCTCTCGTCCACATTGAACGGACTGTGCCGAGCCGTCACATCCGGGTGCGGCAGCGCGGAACCGCCCGCGGCGGCGAGCGCGTGCTCGGAGGCGCGCTGCACCGCCTCCGAGCCGAGCAGCTTGAGCACCGACATCTCGGCCGGGTCGTCCTGCCCGGCAGCGGCTTTCGCGAGCGCGCCGGAGCCGAGCAGGCGCAGCGCGAGAGCGTCGAGGGCGAGGGTGGCGTAGCGGTCCTCCTGGACCGGCCCGGTGGGGTGGAAGTCGGCGAGCAGCCCGTCCAGCCGGACGGCGAAGCTGGTCCAGAGCAGGTTGCGCTCGTGCCCGAGCGACCCGTTCGCCACCCGCCACCCCTGGTTCTCCGGGCCGAGCAGGTTCTCGGCGGGCACTCGAACGCCGGCGAAGAAGACCTCGTTGAAGTCCAGGTCGCCGGGGTCGCAGACCGAGGCGAACGGCCTGCGCTCGACCCCGGGCAGGTCGGTCGGGATGATCAGGGCCGAGATGCCACGGTGCTTGGGCGCGGCGGGGTCGGTGCGGACGAAGGTGAGCAGGACGTCGGCGTCGTGCGCGCCGGAGGTCCAGACCTTCTGGCCGTCCACGACGTAGACCTCGCCGTCGCGGACCGCGCGGGTGCACAGCCCGGCGAGGTCGGAGCCCGCGCCGGGCTCGCTCATGCCGAGCGCGGCGGTCAGGTCACCGCGCAGGATCGGGACCGCCCAGCGCCGCTTCTGCTCCTCGGTGCCGAAGGTGAGCAGCGAGGCGGCGATGATCCCCGACCCCTGCGGGTTGAAGTTCTCGTAGATCCCGCGCCGCGCCAGCTCCTCCCGGTGCACGTACTGCTGCAGGATTCCGGCGCCGCGCCCGCCGTAGCCGGGCGGGTTGCCCGGCACCAGCCAGCCGTGCTCGAAGAGCACCCGCTGCCAACCCCGCGCCCACTCGGGGATGTCGCCGGTGGAGCCGGGGCGCTCGCCCGCGGCGGCGTCGGCGGGCAGGTGTTCGTCCAGGAACCGGACGAACTCGGCGCGGAACTCCTCGACGTCGGCGTCAAACGACAGCTGCACGGTACTCCTTCGCGATCGTGGCGCGGTGCTCGTCGGCCCCGCCGAGCAACAGATCGACGGCCTTGGCCCGCTTGAGCGCGAACTGCACGTCGTTCTCCCAGGTGAAGCCCATGGCCCCGAACAGCTGCAGGCCGTGGCGGAAGACCACGGCCTGGCATTCGCCCGCGGCGGCCTTGGCCATGACGGCGGCGAGCGGGGCGCGCGGGTCGGCGGCCGACGCGGTGAGCGCGGCCCAGTAGGTCAGCGCGCGGGCCCGCACCACGGCGACGTGCATGTCGGCGGCCTTGTGCTGCACCGCCTGGAAGGAGCCGATCGGGGCGCCGAACTGCGTGCGCTCGCGCACGTGCGCGACCACCGACTCCAGCACCCTGGCGCAGGCGCCGACGCCGGTCGCCGCGAGCCCGGTCAGCGCGGCGGCCCTCGCGCGGGCGGAATCCGCTGCCACCCGGTCGGCTTCGGTGACCCGCACGCCGTCCAGCGTGACCTGCGCGACGTGCAGCACCGGATCGAAGACCGGGATGCGCCGCGCGGTCGCGGCGCTCGCGGGCAGCACGAAGACCCCGGCGCCGGTGGCGACGGCGAACCGCTCGGCGCGGTCGCCGTCGAGGACCTGCGCGGTGCCGTCCAGCCGCCAGCCGCCGCCGTCGCGGTGCGCGGCGATCCCGTCGAAGAGCGCGGCGCCGGGCACCGCGGGTTCGGCGGCGCCCGCCAGGGGCGCGTACTGCGACATGGTCGCCAGGTAGGGGGTGGGGTCGGTGGCGCGGCCGAGCTCCTCCAGCAGGATGGTCAGCTCCACGGCGTCGGCGGGATCGGCCAGCCCGGTCCAGCCCTGCTCGACGTAGCGCTTCCACAGCGCGGCCGGGTCGGCGCCGCGATCCACCACCTCGCGGACCAGCGCGGGCGGGCAGTGCTTCGCGACGGCCTCGCGCACGGTCTGCTGCCAGAACCGCTGATCGGAGTCGAACTCGAGCAACACGCGGTCGGCCTCTCTTCCGTCGAAATCACATGAGAATAATATTCTTCAAATACGGTAGTGTGAATTCTCCACATCGGCCAGAGCTGAACGGAGCTGGACCATGCCGCTTCCGTCACATCACACTCCCGCGGCGTGCCCGTGAGCAGCGAGGAGCAGCCCGCCTGGAAGCAGCGCGCGGTCGAGCGCTCGCTGCGCACCGCGACGCAGCGGGCGGGCCAGCGGGTGCAGCGCTTCCTCGACGCCGCGCAGGCGATCATCACCGAGAAGGGCAGCACCGATTTCACGGTGCAGGAGGTGGTCGACCGCTCCCGGCAGTCGCTGCGCAGCTTCTACCTGCAGTTCGACGGCAAGCACGAGCTGCTGCTCGCGCTCTACGAGGACGCGCTGGCCAAGACCGCCGAGCAGATCCGCGCCGCCACCGCGACGCACGCCGACCCGCTGGCGAAGCTGCGCATCGCGGTGGAACTGCTCTTCCAGCTCTGCCGTCCCGATCCGGATGCGCGCCGCCCGCTCTTCACCGAGTTCGCGCCGCAGCTGCTCAGCTCGCACCCGGCCGAGGTGCGCAGCGCGCACGCCGTGCTCTTCGGCATGTTCACCGAGCTCATGACCGAGGCGAGCGAGTCGGCGCGGCTCCGCGCCGACCTGCCCCCGCGCCGGATGGCGGCCATGACGCTGCACACCGTCATGTTCATCTCGCAGCCGGGCAGCACCGAGGGCGAGGCGCGGCCGATCACCGCCGAGGAAGTCTGGAACTTCTGCGCGCACGGCATCGTCACGCCGGAGTGAGAATGCCACTCTCTTAGAGAGATAATCTGCCTTACAATCGGGGAATGCCCGACATGTGGAACGACCTGCTGGCCACCCTCGACCTGAAGCAGGTCGACACCGCCGCCTACGAAGGCCCGAACCAGACGCTGGAGTACCACCGCGTCTTCGGCGGCCAGATCCTGGGCCAGCTGCTGGTGGCGGCCCGGCTGGCCTTCCCGGGGAAGACGGTGAAGTCGCTGCACACGGTCTTCCCGCGGGAGGGGAAGTCGGACACCCCGATCCGGTACGAGGTGCAGCCGCAGCACGAGGGCCGCTCCTTCGCCACCGCGACGCTCACCGCGCGGCAGGGCGAGCAGGTGGTGGCGAGCGCGGTGGCCTCGCTGCACGCCCCCGAGGAGGGGGCGGAGCGGCAGAGCCTGCCCGGGGTCGGCGGGCTGCCCGGCCCGGAGCACCGCAGGGAGTTCGGGCTGATCCCCTGGGAGACCAGGGCCGTCGACGACCTGGACGGCACCGAGGCGGGCCCGCCCGCCTACGAACTCTGGCTGCGCACCCCCGAGATCGATCCGGAGCTCGGCGCCCCGCTCACCGCGTACGCCACCGACCTCACCCTGATCGGCACCGCGCTGCGCCCCGAGGAGGGAATCAGCCACGTCGGCAACGGGGTGCAGTTCGTCTCCGCGGTCACCTCGCACACGCTGTGGTTCCACCGGCCGGTGCGCAGCGACGCCTGGCAGGTGCTGCGCCAGCACTCGCCGATTCTGGCGGGCGGGCGGATCTTCGGCCGCGGCGACGTGATCACCGAGTCCGGTGAGCTGGTCGCCTCCTACGCCCAGGAGGCCCTCTTCCGCCCGCGCCCCTGACGCGGGGCGAGACGGCAGCGCGGGCGGGCCACCAGCCTCGGCGCCTGCCGAACGAAGTGGAGGAGCCGCCTGCACCGGAGTGCGGGCGGCTCCTCCACATTCCGGGGGGTCAGCCGGTGACGGCGTCCCCGCGCGGCTTCCAGACCGTGACGCTGAGGCTCGCGACGTCCAGCGTGGGGCTGAGCGGAATCTCCCCGGACCCGGCCCGCCTGGTGAACTCCGCGACCACCTCGGCGGGCTCGGCGGTGAGGTCGTAGACCGCGAGGTAGCGGTGCGCGGGCGCGGCGGCGGCCCGGCCAGGCAGCGCGCCGGGCAGCAGGTCGAAGCGCTGGCCCGCGCTGATTCCCGGCACCTTCACCACGTCGGCCAGGTGGGTGGTGTCGTACCACTCGTTGAACGCGTCGTCCTGGCCTTCCACGGCATTGGAGAACACGAGCATCTTCGCTTCGGTCACGGGTGGACCTTCCTTCCCTCAGTCGCTCGCGGGGAGCGGCTTCGCCTCTTTGAGCGCCAGCGGAGTGGCGCCCACGCTGAGCGTGCCCGCTCCGGCCTTGGTGACGAGGACCTCCGCGCCGGATTCGTCGACGTAGCGCTTGCCCATGAGGTTGCCGTCGGCGAACGCGGGCTCGATGGTGCCGCCGGGGGCGGCGTCGCTGCCGAGCGGGACCATGGGGGCGCCGCCCGCGCGCAGGTCGTCCAGGCTCTCCGCGGCGCGCACCACGATGACCTCGGTGTCGCAGACCTGGCTGCGCAGTCGGGTTCCGTTCTTGACCATTGTCGTCCTCTCTACGTGGTGACGGCGTCCGCCGCCTGCTCCGGCCCGTACTCGGTGACCAGGTCGCGGCGCAGCACCTTGCCGGTGGGGGTGGCGGGCAGGGAATCGCGGAAGACCACCCGGTCCGGGGTGCGCGAGCCGCGCAGCCCCGCCCGGACGAAGGCGCGCAGCTCCTCGGGGTCCGGCGCGGCGCCCGCCGCGGGGACGACGACGGCGACGATGATCTGCCCCCACTGCGCGTCCTCGACGCCGATCACCGCGACCTCGCGCACCTGCGCGTGCTCGACCAGCACGTCCTCGATCTCGGCGGGCGCGATGTTCTCGCCGCCGCGGATGATGGTGTCGTCCGAGCGGCCGCCGAGGAACAGGTAGCCGTCGGCGTCCAGGGTCGCGACGTCCCTGGTCGGGAACCAGCCCTCGGCGTCGAGCACCGAGCCGATGCCGGTGTACTTCCCGGAGACCTGCGGCCCGCGCACGTACAGCTCGCCGGTCTCGCCGGGCGGGAGCACGGCTCCGCTCTCGTCCCTGACCTGCAGTTCGATCCCCGGGACCGGGGTGCCGACCGAGCCGAGCCTGCGGATGACCGCCGGGTCGTCGGAGGCGAGCGCGGCGCGGTGCTCGTCCGGGCCGAGCACGGCGATGGTGGAGCTGGTCTCGGTGAGGCCGTAGGCATTGACGAAGCCGACCTCGGGCAGCCGCTCGAGGGCGGTGCGCAGCAGCGGCAGCGCGACCTTGGAGCCGCCGTAGGCGAGGGTGCGCAGCGCGGGCAGGCCTGCGCCGGTGCGCTCCAGCTCGGCGACGATCCTGGCCAGCATGGTCGGGACCACGGTGGCCGAGGTGACGCGCTCGCTCGCGGCCAGGTCGATCCAGCGGGTGGCGTCGAAGTTGCGCAGGTATACCACCTTCCGGCCCGCGTACAGGTTGGAGAGCGCGGCGCCGACGCCCGCGATGTGGTACGGCGGGACGCAGACCAGGGCGGCGTCGTCCGGGGCGGCGGAGCCGAACTCGACGGTGCCGGTGATGTAGCTGACCAGGTTGTGGTGCGAGAGCTCGACCGCCTTGGGGGTCGAGGTGGTGCCCGAGGTGAAGAGCACCACCGCGACCTGCTCGGGGTCGGCGAACTCGGCGACCGGCTCCGCGGTGGCCGCACGCTCCAGGAACTCGGCGGAGCGGAGCACGGTGACCCCGTGGCCCGCGACCCGGGTGACGATGTCGTGGTACTCGTCGTCGGCGATCAGCAGCGGGGTGTCGAGGCGCGCGATGAGCGCGCCGAGGCCGTCGGGGCCGAGGCGGTAGTTCAGCGGGGTGAAGGGCACCGCGGCGCCCGCCGCGGCGAAGATCAGCAGCGGGAGCAGGTGGCCGCCGGTGCCGACGTAGCCGACGCTGCGCGCGCCGGAGCCCGCGATCACGCCGGATCCGCCCTGTACCGCGGTGTGCAGATCGGTGACGCTCCAGCGCACCTCGTCGCATACCAGGGCCGGGCGGTCCGGGTTGCTCGATGCCGCCATGTCCAGCAGCAGCGAAACGCTCATCCCGCACCCTTTCCACCTCGTGATACAGCCGTTCTCATTGGCGAGAATAACATAATCACTTCGTCCGATCCGGAATCGCGGAAATAGGTCTTCACTCTCGTGATAACGTCATTCTCGTCCGATTCCGAGACGAACGGAGGTGCGCCATGAGTCCGGTTACCGGACCCGGCGCGGTGGTCGCGGACGATCTGCTGCTCGCCGCCGAGGCGGCGGAGGCGGAGGCGGTCGCCGCCGAGGCGCGGGCCGAGGCGGCGCGGGCGCGCGCCAGGGCCGCGCAGTTGCGCCGCGAGGCGGGGAAGCGGGCGGCGCCCGATACCGACGGCGCCGCCGAGCCCGGAAGCGATGCCGACGAGCCTGCGCGCAGCGTCAGCGAAGCGAGCGCCGCGGCAGGCGGTCCGGCGGCCGACGAGCCGGCCGCTATCGCGGACGATGTGAGCACCACCGCCGGAGTCGAGGCGGAAGACGACGCGGAGGCCGATGAGGTTTCCCGCCTCGGGCGGGTGCGGGCGGCGCTGGCGGCGAATCCGCGCCGGACGGCGCTGCGGGCGGCGGCGGTGCTGGTCATCGCCGCGGCGCTGGCGACGTCGGGGTTCCTCGGGGTGCAGCACCGCGAGGCGGCGGCGCAGGAGCGCAGGGCGGCGGAGTTCGCGGCGGCGGCGAAGCAGGGGGTGATCGCGCTGACGACCCTGGACTTCACGCACGCGGCGGCGGACGTGCAGCGCGTACTGGACAACTCGACCGGCCCGTTCCGCGACGACTTCCAGGGCCGCTCCGCCGACTTCACCTCGGTGATCGAACAGTCCCAGGTCGCCACCGAGGGCACGGTGAACGCGGTCGCGGTGGAGTCCATGACCGCCGACTCCGCCGTCGTCCTGGTCGCCGCCACCTCGAAGGTCACCAACTCCGGCGGCGCGCAGCAGGAGCCGCGCGCCTGGCGGCTCAGCGTCACGGTGCAGCGCGAGGGCGACGCCGTGCGCATGTCCAAGGTGGAGTTCGTCCCGTGATCGCCCGCCTGCGCGCCCACACCGGCTCGATCCTGCTCGCGATCCTGGTGCTCGCCTCGATCGCCACCGCCGCCACGCTGTACGCCGCGAACCGCCCCGACGCGGGCACCGACCACGCCGCGCAGGAGCGGGCCGTCGCGGCCGCGACCGAGGGCACCGTCGCGCTGCTCTCGTACGCCCCGGACACCCTCGACCGTGACTTCGCCGCCGCCGAACAGCACCTCACCGGCGACTTCCTGGACTACTACAGCCAGTTCACCGAGCAGGTGGTCGCCCCCGCGGCCCGCGAGAAGTCGGTGCGCACCAGCGCGACCGTGGTCCGCGCCGCCGTCGCCGAGCTGCGCCAGGACCAGGCGGTGGTGCTGGTCTTCATCAACCAGAGCACCACCAGCGCGGAGAAGCCGGACCCGGCGCTGGCCGCCAGCAGCGTGCGGGTGACCCTTGACAAGGTCGCCGACGCCTGGCGCATCGCCGCCTTCGACCCGGTCTGATCGCGAGAATTACATTCTCCTGCGCTGGTAGTTCGTTTACAATGTTAGGTATGCCTGACCTGTGGGGAGAACTGCTCGAGTGCCTCGACCTGCGTCAGCGGCCGACCACGCCACCCGGTGACCGCGGCAGGCGCCGCGAGACCCTGACCGTCTACGAGGGGCCGAGCCTCCCGCTGGACCACGGCTGGCTCTACGGCGGCCAGGTGCTCGCGCAGATCGTGCGCGCCGCGCAGCTCGCCTGCCCGGCCAAGGCGGTGAAGTCGCTGCACACCCTCTTCGCGCACGAGGGCAAGGGCGACGCCCCGGTCTACTACATCGTGCAGCGCCAGCAGGAGGGGCGCTCGTTCGCGGCGCTCACCGTGACCGCGCGGCAGAAGCGGGACGTGGTCGCCACCGCCATGGTCTCGCTGCACCTGCCCGAGGACGGCCCCGCGCACCAGACCGCCCCCGAGCTCCCCGCCCTGCCCGGACCCGGCCACCGGATCGCCATGCCGCTGCTGCCGTGGGAGACCAGGGCCACCGCCGACCTCGACGACCCCGGCGCCGCCCAGCCGGACTTCGACATCTGGATGCGCACCCCGGCGGCCCCGCCCGAGCTGCACCCGGCGCTCACCGCCTACGCCACCGACCTCTTCCCGATCGGCACCGCGCTGCGCCCGCTCGGCGGGGTGAGCCAGGCGGGCAACGGCACCGACTTCACCTCGGCGCCGATCACGCACTCGCTCTGGTTCCACCGCGCGCTGCGCGCCGACGACTGGCTGCTGCTGCGGCACCACAGCCCGCTGGTCGCGCACGGCCGCTGCTACGGCCGCGGCGACGTCTTCACCGGCGACGGCTCGCTGGTCGCCTCCTTCGCCCAGGAGGGGCTGCTCCGCTTCCGGCCGTAGCCGCTCCCGCGCCCCGCCGACCGAACGGACCCCGCATGACCGCCGAACCGCTCCTGCCGATCCCGACCGCTACGCACCGGGTGGTGCAGTGGGCCACCGGCAATGTCGGCGGGCACGCGCTGCGCGCCGTGCTCGAGCACCCGCACCTCGTCCTCTGCGGCGTGCTGGTGCACGACCCGGCCAAGGCGGGGCTGGACGCGGCCGAGCTCTGCGGCGTCGATGGCCGCACCGGCGTCACCGCCACCACCGACGTCGCGGAGGCGCTCGCGCTCGCCCCGGACTGCGTGCTCTACATGCCGCGGCTCTTCGACCCGGACGAGGTGTGCGCGCTGCTGGTGGCCGGGATCGACGTGGTCACCACGCACGGCGAGCTCAGGCACCCGGAGAGCATGGACCCCGAGGTCTGCGCGCGGATCGAGGCGGCCTGCTGGTTCGGCGGGGCCTCGGTGCTGAGCACCGGCGTCGCGCCCGGGTTCGTCACCGAGACGCTGCCGGTGGCGCTCAGCTCGCTGCAGCGCCGGGTGCGGCGGATCGGCATCGAGGAGAGCGTGCAGCTGGCCACGCACGGCGCCGACCGGCTGATGCTGGAGGCCATGGGGTTCGGCGGCGCGGCGCGCGAGTTCGAGCCGGAGCGGCTGGCGCACGCGCGGCGGCTGCACGCGCCCTCGCTGCGGCTGCTCGCCGAGTCGCTGCGGCTGCCGCTGGACCGCGTCGCGGTGCGCGGCGAGCACGCGGTCGCCGCGCGGGACGTCGCGCTGGCGGGCACGGTGCTCCCTGCCGGGACCGTCGCGGCCCAGCGGATCACCGTCACCGGCGTCGCGAACGGCCGCGACCTGCTCGAATACCGCTCGACCTGGTACTGCACCGCCGAGCTGGAGCCCGCCTGGACGGTGCGGGAGACCGGCTGGCACGTCGCCGTCGAGGGCGAGACCCCGGTCGAGCTCTCGCTGCGCTACCCGGTGGAGCCGGAGCGGCTGGCCGCGATCTCCCCGCGGTACGCCGCGAACCGCGCGGTGAACGCCGTCGCGTACCTGCGCGCCGCGCCGCCCGGCATCCGCACCACCCGGGACCTGCCGCCGCTCGTCGCCGAGCTCGGCCATCCCTGACGAAAACCTGAATTACCGAAAGCGAGAATGATATTCTCGCAGCATGAACCTCCCCTCGATCGGCAGCGACAGGCTGCCGAGCCTCGCCGATCGCCGCGGCGCCCCGCGCAGCGCGGACATCAGGGCACTGCGCCCGCGAACGGCGCGGCCCGCCCCGCTGGACCGGCCGCTGCACATGCGCGTGCGCGACGTGCTCGACTTCTTCGAGAAGTGCCCGGAGTGCGGCTACCCCGCGCAGGCCTCGGCCGTCGAGCGCGAGATGGCGAGCGGCCGCGTCGAGGTCGTGGTCAGCCCGAGCTGCGGGCTGCCGTGCGGCTGGCGGGGCGCCCCGCGCACCACGGTGACCGGCGCCGCCCCCGCGGCCTGACGCTCAGCCCACCGGGACCAGGTCGGTGCCGCCCCATGCGCCGGTGAGCAGCAGCTCCCCGCTCCGGAAGACCTCGGAGTACTCGATGTCGGCGCCGCGCAGCCCCGCCGCCGCCAGCGCGCAGCCCTTGAAGGCGCGCGCGGCGACGCTGAGCTTGTGATGCACGGTACCGAGCCGGGCGTCCAGCTCCGCGGGCAGCTCCTCGCCCCACACCGCGACCTCGATCAGCCCGTTGTCCAGGCAGTCCAGCACGCCGCGGCGCACCCGCGGGTCGGCGTCGAAGAGCTCCGGCGCCACCGCGACCGCGTGCGGCCAGGTGTCGTGCACGGTGCTGCCCAGCGAGGTCTCCAGATCGAGCACGGTGGCGCCGAGGATCTCCAGCGGCCGCGCGTCGGAGGTGTCGGCCAGCACGACGGTCACCTCCCACCCCGCCATGGTGCGGTCGCACAGCCAGCCGCCCGCGTGCCGCACCACGTCGGCGGCGGTGGGCGCGACCACTGCGAGGCGGTACCGCAGCAGGTGCTTGCGCGAGTGGGCCCGCCTGCCGGTGGCGGAATCAGAGGTGTGAGCAGCCATGATGATCCGTTCTGCGCGTCGCTCTCTTTTGTGGAAAGTATATTCTCACTTTGGGAGAACCCATATGCGGAATCGGCACAATCCGTTGCCGATCCTCGAATCCGACAGGAGGCCGTCATGGCTCTGACCCCCCTTCCGGGCGACCAGTGGGACGAGGAGGTCGACAAGGCCCTCTCCCGCATGCTGCCCAGGGAGCGCCGCAACCCCGAGGGCGCGGGCAACGCGCTCTCGGTCCTGGTCCGGCACCCGCAGCTGACCCGCGCCTTCCTCGGCTTCAATGTGCACCTGCTCTTCAACTCCACGATCGAGCCGCGCGAGCGCGAGTTGATCATCCTCCGGGTGGCGCACCGGCGCGAGTGCACCTACGAGTGGCTGCACCACGTCGCCATGGGCAAGGAGGTCGGGTTGACCGACGCCGAGGTGGAGGCGGCCCGGCGCACCGCCGACGCTCCCGACCCCTTCGACCGGCTGCTGCTCGAGGCCGTGGACGAGCTGGACGACAAGTCGGTGCTCTCCGCGCAGACCTGGGACGCGCTCGGCGAGCGCTTCGACGACCGGCAGCGCATGGACTTCGTCTTCACCGTCGGCTGCTACACCACGCTGGCACTGGCCTTCAACACCTTCGGCATCTCCCCCGACCCCACCGCGGGCTACGAGGGCAAGCGCTGACGCCGACGGCGCGGACCCGGGCTCCGGGTC
>NZ_JBHVAK010000042.1:0-59964 GCF_042667085.1 Nocardia sp. NPDC057353 | reverse complement strand
CAGCGGGCACCGGCGGCCGGGCCGCGGTCCGCCGCGACGGGCCTGGCACCGGCGAGCGCGGCAGGCAGGGCGGCCCGCCCGGCCCGCCGAACCGGCGCGACGGCGGCGGGCGCGGCGGCGGTGGCCGCGGCGGCGACGGCCAGCGCAAGAAGAAGTTCCCGTGGAAGATCGTGCGCCGCACCCTGTACGTGCTGGTCGCGCTGATGATCGTGGTGCCGAGCGCGGTCTTCCTCGTCGCCTACAGCACGGTCTCGGTGCCCAAGCCGGGCGACCTGGAGACCAACCAGGTGGCCACCATCTTCGGCGCCGACGGCACCACCGTGCTCAGCAAGGTGATCCCGCCGGAGGGCAACCGCACCGAGGTCGGCATCGACCAGATCCCGCCGCACGTGCGCAATGCCGTGATCGCGGCCGAGGACCGGGACTACTACTCCAACCCCGGCTTCTCGCTCTCCGGCTTCGCCCGCGCCGCCAGGGACAACCTGCTCGGCAAGGAGAGCGCGGGCGGTGGCTCGACCATCACCCAGCAGTACGTGAAGAACGCCATGGTCGGCGACGAGCGCTCGCTCACCCGCAAGATGCGCGAGCTGGTCATCTCGGCCAAGATGGCGCGCCAGTGGAGCAAGGAGCAGATCCTCGCCGCCTACCTGAACACCATCTACTTCGGCCGCGGCGCGTACGGCATCGACGCCGCCGCCAAGGCGTACTTCGGCAAGCCGGTGCAGGAGCTGACGGTCTCCGAGGGCGCGGTGCTCGCCGCCACCATCCAGCTGCCCTCCGCGCTGGACCCGGAGAAGAACCCGGACGGCTCCAGGTCGCGCTGGAACTACGTGCTCGACGGCATGGTCACCGGCGGCAACCTGCAGCAGGCCGAGCGGCAGTCCATGCAGTACCCGGCGGTGGTCCCGCTCGCCTCGCTCACCGACAACGACCTGGACCAGGGTCCGGAGGGGCTGGTCAAGACCCAGGTGCTGCGCGAGCTCTCCGCCGCGGGCATCAGCGAGCAGCAGCTGAACACCGACGGCCTGCAGATCACCACCACCATCGACCCGCAGATGCAGGAGGCCGCGGTGAACGCCGCGCGCACCAAGATGGAGGGTGAGCCGGAGCAGCTGCGGGCGGCCGTGGTCTCCATCGACCCGCGCACCGGCGCGGTCCGCGCCTACTACGGCGGTGAGGACGGCCAGGGCTACGACTTCGCCAATGCCGGGCTGCAGGTCGGCTCGTCGTTCAAGCCGATCGGCCTGGCCGCGAACCTGGAGCAGGGCATCCCGCTCTCGCAGATGTACGACAGCTCGCCGCTCTCGATCAACGGCATCAAGATCACCAACGTCGAGGGCGAGCAGTGCGGCACCTGCACCATCGCCGAGGCGCTCAAGCGCTCGCTGAACACCAGCTTCTACCGGATGCAGCTGGACATGCAGAACGGGCCGCAGAAGATCGCCGACATGGGGCACAAGCTCGGCATCCCGGAGTCGCTGCCCGGCGTCGGCCAGACGCTGACCGAGCCGGACGGCTCCGGCCCGAACAACGGCATCGTGCTCGGCCAGTACCAGGCCAGGGTGCTCGACATGGCCTCGGTGTACGCCACCTTCGCCGCCTCTGGGATGTACCACGCGCCGCACTTCGTCTCCAAGGTGGTCACCGCCGACGGCACCACCCTGCTCGACCGCGGTGACGTCCCCGGCGAGCAGCGGGTCTCGGCGGCGGTGGCGGACAACGTCACCGCGGCGATGAAGCCGATCGCGGCCTACTCGCGCAACCACGGCCTGAGCGGCGGCCGGGAGTCGGCGGCCAAGACCGGTACCGCCCAGCTCGGCGACACCGGCGAGAACAAGGACACCTGGATGGTCGGGTACACCCCGTCGCTGTCCACCGCGGTCTGGGTCGGCAGCACCGACAACTCGCCGCTGCGCAACTACGGCGGCGCCATGATCTACGGCTCCAGCCTGCCCTCCGACATCTGGAAGGCGACCATGGACGGCGCGCTCAAGGGCACGCAGAACGAGACCTTCCCGAAGCCGGCGCCGATCAAGGGCCAGGCGGGCGTGCCGGAGTGGACTGCCCCGTACACCCCGCCGTCCAGCACCGAGCCGGAGCCGCTCGTCCCGCCGGTGGTGATCACCCCGTCGCAGGTGGAGATCCTGCCCGGCATCACGATCCCGGTGCCCGGCGTCGCGCCGCAGACCCAGCAGCAACGCCCCCAGCAGCAGCAACAACAGCCGGACGCGGGGCCGCTGCCCGGGCAGCCGATGGCGCCCACCGGCACCCCGGCGCCGGGCGCGGGCGGCAACGAGGACTCGGAGGGCGGCAGGCCGAACGGCTCCCGGTAGCCTCGGTTTCCGTGACCGAGCAGCAGGTGGCCGCGGACCGGGCGGCAGGCGGTTCCGGGCAGGCGGAGCCGCCCGGCACCGGCCCGGAGGCGGTGTACCAGCCGCTTCCCGGCTACATCTCGCCCGGTCCGTTGGCGCCGGATCTGCGCTCGGCGGACGGGCGGGACAAGCCGAGCCGCAATGATTCGCTCGCCGCGCAGCTCAGCACGGTGGTGGGCGGCCCGGTCGGCGACCACGCGCTGATCGGCCGGGCCAGGTTCTGGACGCCGCTGCGCGTGCTGCTCGCCTTCGCGGTGCTCTTCCTGGCGCTGGGCTGGTCCACCAAGGCGGCCTGCATCCAGCAGACCGCGGACGGCAACGGCCAGCTCTCGCTGGACTGGAACGACGGCCGCCAGTACGTGGCCATGTGCTATTCCGACACCGTGCCGCTGTACGGCGCCGAGCGGCTGAACGAGGGCGCCTTCCCGTACAAGAAGTACTGGATCGAGCAGACCCCGGAGGGCGGCACCGAGGTCAGGTACATGGAGTACCCGGTGCTCTCCGGGCTCTACCAGTACCTGTCCATGCGGATCGCGAAGACCTGGGACATGCTGCCGCTGCCCGGCGCGCTGCAGGTCGTCATCTACTTCAACGTGGTGGCGGTCGGGCTGGCGCTGGCCTGGCTGGTCACCGTGTGGGCGACCACGCTCTCCGCCGGGCGCCGGCCTTGGGATGTCGCGCTGCTGGTGTGCTCGCCGCTGGTGATTGTGCACGCCTTCACCAACTTCGATGCCCTGGCCACCGCCTTCGCCGCCACCGGGCTCCTGGCCTGGGCCCGGCGCAGGCCGGTGCTGGCCGGGGTGCTGCTCGGGCTCGGCGGCGCCGCCAAGCTGTACCCGCTGCTGCTGCTCGGGCCGCTGGTGCTGCTCTGCCTGCGCGCCGACCCGCTGCACCGGGCCGCGGGCGGTGGCCGCACCGGGCCGGGGCTCGGCTCGGTCCGCGATCCGCGCACCTTCCGCGACTGGTGGGACGGGCGGCGGCAGTGGCTGGCGGTGGTCAGCGCGCGCCCGCTCGGCGCGGCCGGGGTCACCGTGGCCGCGGCGCTGCTCACCTGGGCGCTGGTGAACCTGCCGATCGCCGCGCTCTACCCGCAGGGCTGGCGCGAGTTCTTCCGGTTGAACACCACCAGGCACGCCGACCCGGACTCCATCTACAACGTGATCACCTCGTTCACCGGCTGGCCCGGCTTCGACGGCGAGCTGGCGCACGGGCAGCCGCCGAGCATCCTCAACATGGTGTCGCTGGCGGCGTTCGCGCTGGCCTGCCTCGCCATCGGCTACGTGGCGCTCACCGCGCCGCGCAGGCCGCGGCTGGCCCAGCTCTGCTTCTTGGTGATCGCCGCGTTCCTGCTGACCAACAAGGTATGGAGCCCGCAGTACTCGCTGTGGCTGATCCCGCTCGCCGTGCTCGCGCTGCCGCACCGCCGCGTCCTGCTCACCTGGATGACGATCGACGCCCTGGTCTGGGTGCCGCGGATGCTCTACTACCTGGGCACCGACCGCAAGGGGCTGCCCGAGCAGTGGTTCACCGGCACGGTGCTGCTCCGCGACCTCGCGGTGCTCGTCCTCTGCGCCCTCGTCGTCCGGCAGATCTACCGCCCGGACGAGGACCCGGTCCGCCGCGACTACGCCGACGACCCCGTCGGCGGCGTCCTCGACCGAGCCCCCGACCCCCTGCTCCCCTGGCTCCCCGAACGCCTCCGCCCCAAACCCGGCCGGGTCTGAAACTCCCTACACACTCCGCAGGTACCGCGCCTGCCTGCCCGGTTCCTGCGGGAGCAGGTCGAGGGCCAGCTCCCAGGCCGACCCGGTCCACGGGTCGAAGAGCGGGGTGCCCTCGATGGTCGGCAGGTGCCTGCAGGACTGGGAGAGCGCGGCGAGCGCGCTCTCGGACGAGCTCGACTCGTTCGAGCCGACGAAGACCACCGAGAGCCCGATCAGCGCGCCGCGCAGCACCAGCGCGGAGAGCCGCTGCACGTCCATGCTCTGGTACCCGTGCGGGAAGTCGGCGGCCACCAGGATGCGGTGCTCGGTGGGCGGCACCCCGGCGCCGCCGCTGAGCGCCAACTCGGCCAGCTCGGCCGCCTCGACCAGGGACTGCAGCCGAGCCGAGATGTCGGCGTGGTCGGTGATCGGCGGCGCCTCCAGCACCGGGGCGAGCAGCGGGGTGAGGTTGCGGAGGCCCTGGCTCAGGTCGATCAGGTCGACGACGGTGCGCCGGTCGGGGACCGCGGCGATCAGCCTGGCCAGCAGCGCGCCGACCACCGGGGCGACGGCGGCGGTGGACTCGGTGTCGATCCAGAGCGGCCGGTTCAGCGGCACCGGCACGCAGTACGGCACCCGCAGCGCGCCGCGCTCGATGGCGTACAGCTCGCCCAGCCGGATGCCGTCCGAGGCGGCGGGCGGGCGGTCCCAGGCGGGGGCCTCCCAGGAGGCGAGCGCGGGCGGGAGCAGCCGGTCCGCCTCGGCCAGCTCGTTGAGCAGCTGTTCGCTGTCCCTGCGGTGGTTGGCCTCGGCGATGCCGACCAGCTCGTCGTAGCGGCGCTGCGCGAGCTGCCGCGCCTGCTCGGCGGCCGGGGTGTTGCGGGTGGCCGGGTCCGAGACGGCGGCGGAGAGCTCCTGGTCCAGCCGCTTGTCGGCGTACTCGCGGGCAGCGATCAGGGCGGCCGCCGAGCGCGCGGCGTCCTCGAAGATCATCCAGATGCGCTCCAGGCCGTGCGCGACCTCGAGCGGCACCGGTGCCGCCGCGGGCGCGGCGCCGCGGTGCGCGGGTCCGCCGGGGGCGGCACTGCCGGGCGCGACCCCGCCGGCAGCGGCGGCCCCGCCGGGCGGGGTGGAGCCGGCAGGCCAGGTGCCTCCCGCGCTCGCCGAGGCGGGCGCCGCGATGCCGTGCGCGGGGAGCAGCGCGGCCATTCCGCCCGCGTACCCCTGCCCGACGGCGCGCAGCTTCCAGCCGCTGCCGCGGCGGTACACCTCGAAGCAGATCAGCGCCGTCTCGCCCGCCGAGGGGGCGACGGTGAACCGGGCGATCCCGGCACCGTCCACCCCGGTCAGCACGGCATCGACGGCACCGAGCCCGCCCGGCGGCAGCGGCACCGCCGGGTCGGCCGCGACCACGAGCAGCACCGCCTGCGCGTCGGCCCGCACGGCGGGCGGGTCGACGACGACGGCGGTGCCCGCGAGCGAGACACCGGGCGCGGCCGGGCGCTCGGCGGACACGTGATCCTCCGGGCCGGTGACCCGCAGGTTGTCCGCCACCACCAGGGCCGCGAAGCGCAGCGCGGCGCCCGCGGACGCCTCGAAGCGCACGGCCCCGCCGGTGAGCGGGATGTTCTGCCCGGCCTGCAACTGGATCACGACATCCGCTCCGCTCAGCTGTTCACCAGGAACCGGCCCAGCTGCGGGACCGCCTCACCGGGGTGCTTGGCCTGGAATCCCTCACCGAGCGCGGCGAACTTCCAGTCGCCGCCCACCCGGTAGATCTTGGCCATCGCCATGGCGGTGAACGGCATCCCGCCCGCCAGGGTGAACCGCGCCAGCTCGGCGTTGTTGCTGCCGTCGACCAGGCGGCAGAAGGCGTTCTGCACCTGCTCGAAGGAGTGCCCCTTGTAGGAGGTGACGATGAAGAGCAGCGTGCTGACGTGCGCGGGCACCCGGGTGAGGTCGACCAGGATCACCTCGTCGTCGCCCTCGCCCTCGCCGGTCAGGTTGTCACCCTGGTGCCGGACCGAGCCGTCCTTGGAGCTGAGCTGGCCGTAGTAGGCGACGTCGACCAGGTTGTTGTCGGCGAACATGGTCACCGAGGCGTCCAGGTCGATGTCGACGGTGCGGCTGCCGAACATGCCGCGGGTGCGCACCGGGTCCCAGCCGAGCCCCATCTTGACGAAGGTCAGCTGGGCGCCGCCCTCCTTGCGCAGCGTGACCCGCTGCCCCTTCTGCAGGCTGACCGGCCGGTCCTTGCTCAGGCTGACCTCGGCGGGCGGCTGCTGCGGCGGCGCGGCGGGCGGGTAGCCGCCCTGGGCGGGCGGCGCATACCCCGGCTGGGGCTGCCCGCCCTGCGGCGGGTAACCACCCGGGCCGCCCTGCGGCGGGGGCGGGTAACCACCCGGCCCACCCTGGGGCGGGGGCGGGTAACCACCGGGCCCACCCTGCGGCGGCGGGGGATACCCACCCGGTCCACCCTGCGGCGGCGGGTACCCGCCTGGCACCGACTGCTGCGGCGGCGGGTACCCCTGGGTCGGCGCGGACTGCTGCGGCGGCGGGTAGCCCTGCGTCGGCTGCGCGACCTGGGTCGGCGGGGGCGGCGGCGCGCTCTGGGTCTGCGGGGCGGGCGAATCGTCGACGCTCACACCGTGATCGGTGACCAGCGCGGCGAACCCGCCCGCGTAGCCCTGCCCGACCGCGCGCACCTTCCAGGCGCCCTGGCGCCGGTACAGCTCCAGCGCGATCACGATGGACTCGCTGGCCAGGCCGTCGATCCGGTACTCGAAGAGCTGGTTCCCTGACGCGTCGGAGACGATCGCGGTCGGCGCGGGGAACCGGCCGAAGTTGCTGTTCGAATCCTCCAGCGTGATCACCGCGCGGATCTGCGCGATGTCCGGCGGGACCTGCGCGAGCGAGACCGCGAGCGCGGCGGGCCCCCCGGCCGCCGGAACGAGGTTCACGCCGGGACCGCTCGGCTGGTTGAAGAAGACGAAGTCGGCGTCGGTGCGGACCTTCCCCTGTTCGGTGACGAGCAGCGCGGAGAGATCCGCGGGAGCCGTGAGCTGGATGGAGACCACGACGTCGGTGACTGCCAGTGGGCCGTTCTGGCCTTTGGCGAGTGATGCGGACAAGTTCGACCCTTCGCTTGTCGGTGCGTTCGAAGCCACTCTACGAGAATCGCCCGCGGCCGCGGGCGTGTGAACACCTGTGGACGAATCGGCACCTGTGCACAACCGTGGTTCGCGAAGACCGCAGGCCACAGCCGGATCGGTTAGTGTGTCGCTCGCACGGAACACCGCGGAGCCTCCGCCGTTCCCCCGAGACCACAGGCGACTTCCTATGGCACAGCTGTTCGAGCAGTCGAAGAAGGTGATCGAAGCCCATCTCGCAGGCACCAGTGTCCGCGCGATCTCCGGCTCGATGATCGCCTACGAAGGAAACGTGCAGTTCAAGTCCGCGGGCTTCGGCGGCGGCGACGGCGTCCTCGCCGGGCTCAAGCGCCGCGCCACCGGCGAGAAGCTGTCGCTGATGGAGTGCGGCGGCAACGGCCGGGTCTTCTTCGCGGTGAACGGGCAGAACGTCACCGTGGTGAACCTGAACAACGAGACGCTGCAGGTGGAGTCGCAGCAGCTGCTCGCCTTCGCGGGCAACCTGCGCACCGACATCCGCTTCGCGGGCGTCGGCGGCGCCTCCGCCGGGCAGGGGCTCTTCACCACCACGGTCACCGGGCAGGGCCAGGTCGCGCTGCTCTCCGCGGGCGGCCCGCTGATCCACCTCGAGGTCAGCCCGCAGTACCCGCTGATCGTCGACCCGGACGCCTTCGTCGCGGCCCAGGGCAACCTCAACCAGTCCTTCGTCACCGACGTCTCGTGGCGCACGGTCATGGGGTCGGACGCGGGCGAGGCGTTCTCGCTGCGCTGGGACGGGCAGGGCGTCGTACTGATCCAGCCCGCGGAACGGTAAGGGGCGCTTCCATGTTCGAGAAGGTCAACGGCAAGGTCGTCAAGGTCAACGTCGGCATGGCGGGCGGCGTGGTCGCGCGCAAGGGCGCCATGCTCTTCTACACCGGCGACGTCTCGTTCGCCCCGCACCAGGTCGCCGGGATGGGCGGCGGCGGGATGGGCGGTATGGGCGGCGGCATGATGCGCATGGCGGGCCGGATGATGGCGGGCGAGCACGAGAGCACCATGCTGGCCCAGGGCAACGGCGAGGTGCACTACGGCCTGGCCGGGCTCGAGGTGCACGTGGTGCAGATGCAGCCCGGCGCGGTGCTCCGGGTGGAGGCCTCCCGGCTGCTCGCCAACTCCGCGCAGCTGCAGAGCTCGGTCGTCTCGGTGGCGAGCTCGAGCAGCGGCGGCGGTGGCGGCGGCGGCATCATGGGCGCGCTGCGCGGCGCCGCCTCCGGCGCGCTCACCGGGCAGGGCATGTTCACCACGCAGCTCAGCGGGCAGGGCTCCGCGGTGCTGCTCGCGCACGGCGGCTTCCTGGAGCTGCAGGTGGGCGGGCCGAACCCGATCGTGGTCGACCCGCAGGCCTTCGTCGCCGCGTACGGCAATGTGCAGACCGAGCTGAAGACGGCGATGAGCTGGCGGGACGCGGTGGGCCGCGGGGCCGGCGAGGCGATGCAGCTGCACTGCGTCGGCCAGGGCATCGTCTACGTGCAGGCCTCCGAAGAGAAGTTGTGAGCCATGAGCCAGATCCTGAACCCCATGAATCTCGGTGAGAGCGACAACATCCCGGGAAACAGCTACGCGTACTCGATCGACCTGAACAAGCCGTGGTTCATGCGCAAGGGCGCGATGATCGCGTACTACGGGCAGATGAACTTCCAGGTGCTCACGCACGGCCTGCACGGCGGGCTGCTGCACATGGTGTCGCAGCAGTTCTCCGCCCCGCTCTTCACCAGTGACTACGTAGTGGCCGAGGGCCACGGGAAGCTGATCATCGGCGACCGCGGCTACGACATCAACTCCTACGACCTGGACGACGGCAACCTCACCATCCGCGCGGCCAACCTGCTCGCCTTCGAGCCGGGGCTCTCGCTGAACCAGTCGATCGTGCCCGGCTTCCTCACCCTGATCGGCACCGGCAAGTTCCTCGCCTCCTCGAACGGCCCGGTCATGTTCGCCGAGCCGCCGCTGCGGGTGGATCCGGAGTCGCTGGTCGGCTGGGCGGACTGCCCGTCCCCGAGCCACCACTACGACCAGCGCTGGATCACCGACTTCCTGGCGGCGGGCGCGGCGCGGTTCGGCGTCAGCTCCGGCGAGGAGCGGCAGTTCGACTTCACCGGCGCGGGCACCGTGCTGATCCAGTCCAGCGAGAAGGTGCTCAGCGATTCCCAGGTGGTCCGCACCATCGAGGGGCAGCTGCAGAGCGGGATGACGGTCGGCGGGTTGCAGCGGTTGCAGGGCGTGATCGCCCAGCAGCTGGCCGGGCAGCAGCAACAGTATTGAAAACGGCTGCGCGCCGGTATATTCGGGCGCGCTCCGCCGATCGGTTCGGCGGGCCGCGGAATCCGCGGCAGCAGCACGACACGAAGGACGAGGATGTCGATCCGCCGCGCCGGTAGGCGAACCATGGTCGCGGCGGTGCTCGCCGCCTGCCTGCTCGGGTCGGGGAGCCAGGCGCTCGCCGAACCGGCACCGGCCGCCCCGAACGTGGTGACCGCGGAGGTGGTCGCGCCCGGCGGCTCGTACGTGAAGAAGGTCGAGGCGCTGGACGCGCGCAATGTCCGGCTGCACATCCACTCGGCCGCCATGAACAAGACCCTGCTGGTGGATGTGCTGCGGCCCGCCGACACCTCGGTGCCGCGGCCCTCGCTGTACCTGCTGAACGGGGCGGGCGGCGGCGTCGACTCGGCGTCCTGGCAGCGGATGACCGACGCGCTGGAGTTCCTCGGCGACAAGAACGTCAATGTCGTGCAGGTCATCGGCGGTGCCTGGACCTTCTACACCGACTGGAAGTCCACCGACCCGGTCCTCGGCGTGAACAAGTGGCAGACCTACATCAGCCAGGAGCTGCCGCCGCTGATCGACTCGGTGCTCGGCACCAACGGGGTGAACGCCATCGCCGGGCTCTCCATGTCCGGGGTCTCGGTGCTGAACCTGGCGATCGCCAACCCCGGGCTGTACCGCAGCGCGGCCGTCTACAGCGGCCTGGCGCAGACCAGCGACCCCATCGGCCAGAACATGGTGAAGCTGACCGTGGAGACCTGGGGCGGCGGCGACGCCGAGAACATGTGGGGCCCGGCGGACGACCCGCTGTGGAAGGCGAACGACCCCATCCTGAATGCCGAGGGGCTGCGCGGCACCGACCTCTTCGTCTCCACCGGCACCGGGATCCCCGGCGTCTACGACGAGCCGGGCGGGAAGTTCCGGCTGGAGAAGCCGGAGGACACCCCGCAGACCGTCGCCATCGGCGCGGTCATCGAGGCGGGCGTGCTCTGGTCGACGCACAACCTGGACAACCGCCTCCGCGAGCTCGGCATCCCCGCCACCTTCGTCTACCGCGACAGCGGCACCCACTCCTGGGGTTACTGGCAGGACGACCTCAAGGCCTCCTGGCCCCTCCTGGAAAAGGGTTTGAACTCCCAGCCCTGACGGGCGGCAGTACCCGGCCGAGGCGCGGGGCCGCGGCCCCGCGCCGAGTGGGGTGTGGGCCACGGTTTCCCGCCCCCGCGCGGGGTGCCGCCCACGGCCTTTCGCCCGGGTGGGGTGCGGGGTAGGCCAACAGGCCTACCCCGCTAATCTTTTCGCCGCCGTGGCGGCGGACGCACGGACGCCGGTGTGGAACCACTCCACCATCTCCGCCCCCGCATCGGCCCCCCGCGACTCCGTCAGCACGAGATTCGGGCTGGTCCAGCCCAATTCCTCCAACTCCCCGTGCCGCGGCCGGACCGCGAAATCCGCCGACGCCAGTAACTCGGCGTCCAACGCCCCGTCCCCCGCGGCGAGCAGCGGCGCGTCGGCCGCCAACTCCCCCTCCTCGACCAACCTCCTCCGCACCTCGGCGACAGCGACGCTCTTGCACACCGCCTGCGGCATGGCATAGATCTTCCGCCCCTGCTGCGAGGCCCCCCACCCGTGCGCCCGGCACCACCCGTCCCACTCGGCGAGGAACCCCGCGGGCATCGCCGCCACATTCACCACCAGGTAGCAGAAGAGATCGTCCGCCTCCCGAAACTTGAGCACCCAGGAATCGTCGATCCGCCGCAGCAGCTCGGCCCTGACCTCGGCCAACCCGGCCCCACCTGCCGCCGCCTCGCGCCCGGCCCGCGCCCGCCACGCCGCGTCCGGCTCCCCGTCGACCAGCACATTCCCACCGTTGCTTGTCACCGCGTACCGGAACGGCCCGCCGGGCAGCGCGATCCGCCGGTACTGCTCGATGGTCCGCGTTGTGGTCGGCAGCACGACGGCGAGCCGCGCCAGCTCCCGGAGCCGCGCCCCGGCCCGCTCGGTCAGGTAGGAGATCGGCTCACCGTCCAGGTACTCCACGCAGACCAGCTCGTCGGCATCGCCGCTCGCCGCCCGCGAGTAGATCATGGTGCGGTCCAGATCGGTGGCCACCAGGGCCGGTAGAGCAGAACTCACTGCACATCCTTGATCAATCCCATGCACGAATACGCCAGGTCGGGCACGACCTCCACCGGAACGCCCCTGGCCGCGGCCAGCATCCGGATGTGCGCGTGCTCCGGCGCCTCGAGGTCGCGCACCAGCACCCGCCACGGCACCCGCCGCAGCAGCACCCGCGTGGTCTCCCCGACCCCAGGCTTGACGAAGTTCACCGTGCCGATCCCGTACTCGGCGCGCACCCGCTCCACCGACGCCCACCCGGTCCAGGTCGGGGTGCGGTCGCCCGCCCGCACCGCCGCCACCTCGGCGGGCACCCGGTCCCGCACGGTGTCGAAGGCGGCGGTGACCGTGTCGAGCAGCCTGCCGGAGACGTCGTCCGCGGCCAGCTCCCGGTAGAACTTGGCGCCGTGGAAGTCGCGCGGGCCGATCAGCTCGGCGTTCAGCACGGTCCGCGAGACCAACCCGGAGACCGTGGAGTTCAGGCAGGCCGAGGCGATGAGGAAGTCGTCGCGGGTGCCGAAGGTGCGCACGCAGTGCCCCGGATCGGCGAGCACCGCGAGCTCGTCGTCGAAGCGCGCCCCACCGGCGGCGCGGTAGGCGTCGAGCGCGGCGGTGAGCTCCCTGGCGATGGCGCCCTTGCCGGTCCAGCCGTCCACGAAGACCACCGCGGCGGGGTCGTGGTGCGCCGCCAGGTAGTCCAGCGCCACTGCGTCGATGCCTCGATCGCGCACGATGGACACGGCGTAGTGCGGCACCTCCAGCGCCGGGGCTCGGCGCTGGAGCCAGCGCCGCATGAGGATGCCGATCGGCGTCCCCGCCCTGGCCAGCGAGGCCAGCACGATGTCGTCGCCGCGCTCGGCGACCACCAGCTCGGCCACCGTGCCGACGGCGAGCGCCAGCCGCTCGGCGCTGTCGGCCAGCACCTTCTCGAAGAGCTCGCGGTAGGCGGCGTCCGGCTGGAACTCGATCGGCAGCGACTCCGCGTAGTGCGCGACCCCGGCCTGGATCCGGCGCTCCCGCTCGGCCACGTCGGCCTCCAGGTCGACCGCGGAGAGATCCTTCAGCAGCCAGGCCACCTCGTCGGCGGCGTACGAGCCGAAGTCGGGGCCGTACAGCGGCTCGGGCAGCGCGCGGGCGGCGCGCAGCACCCCGGGGTCGGCGCCGGGCAGCACCGCGACCAGCACGTCGGCGCCCGCGGCGGTGAGCACGTCGAGCAGCCCGCCCGCGGCGGTGAGCGCGGGGGTCTCCGCGGGCTCGTCCAGCACCAGGACCAGCAGCGGGTCGGCGCCGGGCCAGGCCGCGTTGTAGAGGTAGCGCGGCGCGTCGTCCGGCTCCGGCGCCGTGAAGCGGAAGCCGCGGCGCAGCGGGTAGTCCGGCTCGTCCAACACGTAGGCGGGCGAGCGCGTCGTGGTCTGGAACCGGGCGGGGATGCCCGCGGCGGCCAGCGCACCGGCCAGCCGCAGCGGCAGGTACATGAGCTCCTCGTGGCCGATCACGACGACCGGGCGGGCGGGGTCGAGCCCGCCGCGCAGCTCCGCGGCCGCCGCGGCCAGCGCCTCCTCGAAGCAGGCCCGGTCGGCGCGCAGGAAACCGTGCCGCCCACCCTCGGGAACCCCGGCGGGCCACGGCAGCCGTACCCGCGCCACCGAACCCCGCCGCTCGGCGACCGGGTTCAGCCGGTGCTCGGGCAGCGCCGCCACCGCGGCGGGCAGGTCGGCGGGCACCTCGGCGCGCCCCGCCGCCAGGCACACGGTGTCGATCCTGGCGCCCAGCTCGGCGGCGGCCGCCTCGACCTTCGCCCGGTCCTCCCGGCTGCGCATGTCGACCAGGCTGGCCAGCACGTAATGCGTGCGCGGCGCGAAGCGGTGCAGCGCGCGCAGCGCCTCCAGCGCCGTTTTCCCAGTGGAGATCTCGTCGTCGACCAGCACCAGCGGCAGCCCCTCGGCGAAGACCCCGGCAGGCTCCGGCTGCAACAGGTGCGAGGTGGCGTGCGAGTGCCCCTCCTCGAAACCGGCGAGCGTGCTCGCACCCGGCACCGCGCGGCGCGTGGAGTGCAGGTAGCACCTGGCGCCGATGCGGGCGGCGACGCAGTGCCCGAGCCCGGTCGCGGTCTCGGCGAAGCCGAGGACAACGGCGTCGCCGTCGCCGAGCCGGGCGCGCACCAGGTCGCCGAGAAGGTCACCCGCGCCGAGCACGACGGCGGGGTCGGTCGGGATGTGCTTGCCGAGCACGGTGGAGACGAGCAGGTGCGCCCGGAGCGGGTTGCCCCGGCGCAACCCCGGTTCGATCAGGGCGGGCACGGTGGCCGGGAAGGGCAGCGCGCCCGCGGCCTCGACCCCCGCTTCGTGGTGCACCTCGAAGCCGAGCCGCGCGGCGGTCCCGCTCATTCGGTCACCAGCGCGGTGAGCAGGTCGACGAAGGAGACGCCCTTGTTCGCCACCCCGAAGACCCGCGCGCGCAGCACGGTCTGCCTGGCCCAACTGCGGTGCGGGCGCATCTCGTTCATCTTGTTCCGGTAACCGGAGGCGGCGACCCCGCCGACGTCGGCGCGCAGGATGTCCTGCGCGTCCGAGTACTCCTCGTGCGTCACCACCGAGAGCGCGTGCACGGCGGCCACGTGCGACGGGTGGATCACCGTCTTGCCGTGGATGCCGTTGGCCCGGTCCAGCGTGATCTCCCGGAGCAGCCCGTCCAGGTCCCGGCTCACCAGGGACTGCCGGAACTTCACCGCGTCCGACTCCTCGAAGGGCGCGGTGCGCAGCAGCGGCCGGAACATCCGCTCGTGGTCGGCGAAGTACTCCCACACCGGGCCGGTGATCACGAAGCCGGAGCCGTCCGCGCGGCCCAGGTAGTTCACGATGTCGGCGATCACGTCGGCGACCACCCTGACGTCGTAGATGGTGAGGTCGCGGTCGCGGCGGATGCCGAAGGTGGCGCACATGTCGGTGGCGCCGACCCGCACCGCGAGCACCTGCTCCCGGTGCGCCGCCAGCAGCTCGGCGATCCGGCCGAGCTCGATGTCCCTGGTCTGCCGGTGCACCAGCGCCGCCGATTCCAGCACCGGCATGGCGTACACGGTCCGGCCGAGGCGGTGCGTCGCCGCCGCCAGCGCGGCGAAGTACGAGGGCCCGGAGCGGCTGTCGAACTTGGGGAAGACGAAGCCGGTGAGCACGGCGGCGCCGGGGCCGAGCGCGTCGGCGAGCTCGGTGATGGTGGCGGCGTCGCGCACCCGGACGAAGAGCATGGGGTTCGGGTCGGGGTCGCCCGCCAGCTCGTCCAGCACCGCGACGGCCTGCGCCTTGGCCAGCTCCACCTCGTGGTCGGCGACCGCGTCCTCCAGGTCGATCACCATCGAGCAGACGCCGCGCGCACCGCGGCGCCGGATGGTGGCCGCCAGGTCGACCCTGGTCGCCGGGGCGTAGAGCGTCGCGCCGAGCGCGATGGCGAGCAGTTCCCGCTCGTCGCTGTCGCCGAACGGCTGCGGCCGCCGGTGGAACAGCTCCGGCGCCCGCCCCGCGGGCAGTTGCCGGAAGTGGCACAGCGGCTTCCGTTTGCGCAGGGAGACCTCCTGCGCGACGGCAACGCTCGCGGTCATCGCGGCCCCGTCCTCATCCTCGTCGTTGTCCTGGTTCTTTCCGCATTCGATCCACCACGCCTGCGATGAATTCGGCGATGGTGTCGAGCTCTGTGACGTATGCCCAGTAGTTCGGGTGCCTACCGGTCAACGCGGCGACGGCACGATCGATCCGGTCGATCTGGGCATCGAGTACCGAACCCCATTCGGCGACGAGCCCCCGGCTCACCGCGAGCATCTGCGCGTCCCGCAGCCGGAATCGTACGGCCTCGGCCTTCTGATTCGGGTTCGCGGCGACCTCGCGCAGCAGGGCGAGTCGCCGGGTGACGGCATCCACCTGCTGCTCGGCCGCGGCCAGGCTGGCGCGCGCGGAAGTGGTCAGTTCAAGCGCGGTCTCCGGATCGTGCTCGGCCGCCGCCGCCCTGGCACCGGCGAGTGCGGTGGCAGCGGCGGCGACGGCCTGCTGGCTCTCCCGCTCATTGTTGGTCAGATCGGCGGAACTCGCAGCGTTGAACTCGCGCAGCAGCGCCGAGTAGGCCGCGGCCAGCCCCTCGGCCCTGGTCCGCACCGCGGCGATCCTGGTGGTCACCGAGGCGATCGCGTTGGCCGCGGCGCCGCGGCGAGAAGGGGCCTGCGCCAATGCTTCCGACAGCAGCGCGGTCACCTCGCGCAGCGCCCCCGCGGCGGCGCGCACCCGGCCCGGCCCGGCCGTGGTGGCCGCGGCGAGTGTGAGCAGCGCCTCATCCACCGCCGCGACCCCGGAGCGAATCGAGCGGTACCCGGCGTACTCCGAGCTCGCGGCGGCGGCGAGCACCCGCTCCGCCTCGGCCCGCACCTCCTCGGCGAACCGCGGCACCGCGCCGAGCACCGCCACCGCGTCCTCCAGCCGGGCCCGGTTGGCGTTCCAGAACTCGTCCACCGCGCGCGCCGCCTCGGCCAGCTGCCTGGTGACCTGCTCGGCGCGCACGGCGCCGCCAGGCACCTGGGTGTCGTCCCGCTCGGCCGCGTCCAGGTCGTCGTTCAGGGCCAGATACGCCTCCGCCGCCGCGTAGCAGCGGTTGCGGACCGGTTCCCAGCCCCTGGCGAGCGCCGGGTCCGGCCGCACCTCCGCGACCGCGTGCACCGCCGAATCGGCCGCGCTCTGCCTCCGGTCCATGTCGAGGAAGGCCGCGACCAGACCGGTGCGAGCCTGCTCGATCCATTCGTTCCGCCCCGACGAGCGGAACCATCCACGCCTGCGGCCTGCCACGCCCCGATCGTAGGAGATCCCCGTCTGCCTGGTTCCTACGCAAGTTCGCCGAAACCTACTAGTGTCGATGGCGTACCCGGCGATTCGGACATGTCGGGGTCACACACCGACCATCGAAAGGGATTCCCGCATGGGTGTCAGTTTGTCCAAGGGCGGCAACGTTTCGCTGAGCAAGGCAGCCCCCAACCTGACGGCCGTCGCGGTCGGCCTCGGCTGGGACGTTCGGACCACCACGGGCACCGACTTCGACCTGGATGCCAGCGCGATCGCGACCGGCGCGGACAAGAAGGTCGTGTCCGACCAGCACTTCGTGTTCTTCAACAACCTCAAGTCCCCGGAGGGTGCGATCGAGCACGCCGGTGACAACCGCACCGGCGAGGGCGAGGGCGACGACGAGGTCATCAACGTCGACCTGGCCAACACCCCGGCGAACATCGAGAGCATCGTCTTCCCGGTCTCGATCTACGACGCCGAGACCCGCCAGCAGTCCTTCGGCCAGGTGCGCAACGCGTACATCCGGGTCTCGGACCGCAGCAACGGCGAGGAGCTGGCCCGCTACGACCTGTCCGAGGACGCCTCCACCGAGACCGCCATGGTCTTCGGCGAGCTGTACCGCAACGGCGCCGAGTGGAAGTTCCGCGCCATCGGCCAGGGCTACGCCTCCGGCCTGTCCGGCATCGCGCGTGACTACGGCGTGAACGTCTGACGAACGACCACGTGTGAGGGGGCCCGGAAACGGGCCCCCTTCTCGTGCGATACCGCCCCCGGTGGACAATGCCCAGCGGCGCGTTCACGCTGAACGGCGGCGAAGTACGGCTCCGACAACGAAAGGTCCCACCGGTGGTCCTGCGCATATTCGGCCTCTCCGGCCTCATCACAGTGCTGTCACTGGTTGCGGCCTTCCTCTACGGAGGCCCCACCGCACTGTTCCTCTGCGCCATCCTCGGCATCCTCGAGGTATCGCTCTCCTTCGACAACGCCGTCATCAACGCCACGGTGCTGCGGCGGATGAGTGAATTCTGGCAGAAGATCTTCCTCACCATCGGCATCCTCATCGCCGTGTTCGGCATGCGGCTGCTGTTCCCGCTGGCCATTATCTGGGTCACCGCGGGGCTCAACCCGGTCGAGGCCTTCGACCTGGCGCTGAACCCGCCCGCGGACGACGCCGCCTACTTCCCGGACGGCAGCCCCAGCTACGAGACGCTGATCACCGACGCGCACCCGCAGATCGCGGCCTTCGGCGGCATGTTCCTCGCGCTGCTCTTCCTGAACTTCATCTTCGCCGAGCGCGAGATCACCTGGCTCTCCTGGATCGAGCGCCCGCTGGCCAAGGCGGGCAAGCTCGACATGCTCTCGGTCGTGGTCGCGGGCATCGCCCTCGTGCTCACCTCCGAGTTCCTCGCCCACGACGAGGACCGCGCCACCGTGCTGCTGGCCGGGCTGCTCGGCATGATCACCTACATCGCCGTCGACGGCCTCGGCTCGATGTTCCACACCGAGGAGTTCGAGGAGGACCTCGACACCGCGGGCAAGGAGCTCGAAGGCAAACCGGTCGACAAGAGCGGCCCCTCGGATCTGGCCAAGGCCACCGGCAAGGCGGGCTTCTTCCTCTTCCTCTACCTGGAAGTCCTGGACGCCTCGTTCTCCTTCGACGGCGTCATCGGCGCCTTCGCCATCACCGCCGACCCGATCATCATCGCGCTCGGCCTCGGCCTGATCGGCGCCATGTTCGTCCGCTCGATCACCGTCTACCTGGTCCGCCAGGGCACGCTCTCGGAGTACGTCTACCTCGAGCACGGCGCGCACTGGGCCATCGGCGCGCTCGCCACCATCCTGCTGGTCTCGATCGGCGTGCACATCAACGAGATCATCACCGGCCTGGTCGGCGTCGCCTTCATCGGCGCCGCGCTCTGGTCCAGCGTCCGCCGCAACCGCAAGGCGCTCGCCGCGGTCGGCGGCGAGCGGGAGACCAGCCCGGTCGCCTGAGCACCCGCACCTCCGACCCGCCCCGGAGCGGCAGCGAATTTTCGCTGCCGCTCCGGTCATTTCCGGGGTCGCGCGCGTTAGGCTCGGTGCCACCTGACCACCGTGTCGAGTTGGAGGGGGATCGCGATGGCGGCCGACAACCGGGCCGGATCCGGCGGCGTCGAGGAGAACAAGGTGACGCTCTCGAAGGCGGCGCCCAGCGTCGATCTCGCCAAACCCGGGGAAGCGCAGGGGGTTCTGCGGGTCAACCTGCGCTGGGCCAGCGGCAAGCCGCGGCTCTTCCGCCGCGGCCGCTCGATCGACCTCGACCTCGGCTGCCTGTACGAGCTCGCCGACGGCAGCAAGGGCGTCGTGCAGGCGCTCGGCAACAACTACGGCTCGCTGCACGCGCCGCCCTTCATCGAGCTGGACGGCGACGACCGCAGCGGCGGCTCGGTCGGCGGCGAGACCATGCGGATCGATCTGGGCCGCCCCGAGCAGTTCCGCCGGGTGCTGATCTACGCCTTCATCTACGAGGGCGTCCCGAACTGGGCGGCCGCGGACGGCACCGTCACGCTCGTCCCGACCAGCGGCCCGCAGGTCGAGGTGCGGCTGGACTCGCCGGTGGACGACGCCCGCTCCTGCGCCATCGCGCTGCTCACCAATACCGGCGGCCGGATCTCGGTGCGCCGCGAGGTGAACTACATCAACGGGGCCCAGCAGGCGCTGGACGAGGCGTACGGCTGGGGAATGCAGTGGCGGGAGGCGCGGAAGTAGCCAGGTCGTCGCGGACCGCGGCCCGCAGGAACAGCACGAAGAACACCGCGAGCAGCACCGCGCGCCCCCACACCCCGAACTGCACCACGTTCTCCAGCGGCTCGACGCCGTCGCCGGTGCCGAGCGCGGCGAAGTAGCGGAAGACCCCGACCCCGATCGCCACATCCGCCACCAGGTAGGCGCCGACCAGCGGCCACGGCACCACCAGCAGCACCAGGAACGGCACCAGCCACAGCGTGTACTGCGGGCTGTGCACCTTGTGGAAGAGCAGGAAACCGCAGAGCATCGCGCCGCTCACGCCGACCCACGGGTACACCCCGGTGGTCCGCGCGCGCCGCCACCCCAGCCAGAGCGCCAGCGCGAACGCGGCCAGGATCAGCGCGGGCGAGGCGAGCGAGACCGCGTCCTGGAAGCGCTCCTCGCCCGCGCTGCTCGCCGGGTAGAGCGGGCGCAGCCCCCAGTACCAGAGCGAATTCGTGGTGATGTCGGCCCGGCGCAGCTGCTGGAAGGCGAACGACGCCCGCCAGCCCTCGAACCCGGCCAGCGCGAACGGCAGGTTCACCAGCAGCACGGTGCCCGCCGCCGCGGCGCCGGTGAGCAGCGCGCCGCGCAGGTCCCGCTTCCCGCCCGTGCCGCCGGTGAGCACGTACGCCATCAGCGGGAGCACGAAGATGCCCGGATACAGCTTGAGACAGAACCCGAGCCCGAGCAGCACCGCGGCCACCACCCCGCGGGTGCGCAGCGACCAGCGCGGCACCGTGACGACGTAGACCGCCGCCACCGCCGTGCAGACCACGGGGAGCTCCCAGTTGTGGAAGGCGTAGAGCAGCAGCGGAGTCCCGATCGCCCACAGCAGCGCGGCCGCGCCCGCCATCCGGGCCAGCATCCAGGCGGTGAGCAGCGCGAACGGCGCGAGCAGCAGCGCCGACCAGCGCAGGAAGTCGGCGTCGGTCTGCGCCGGGATCGCTCCGAGCCACATCAGCACCCCGCTCAGCACCGGGTACTCCACCACGCCGCCGATCAGCGCGCCGTCCGGGGTGATCGCGCCGTGGATGTAGGGGAAGACGTGGTTGTCGATGTCCCGGCCCAGCCAGAGGAACTGGATGTCGGAGTAGCAGACCTCAGTGTCCTTGGCGATGTCGAACACCGCGCTGCGGCCGTCCGCGCCGAACGGCGGGCCCGCGCACCTGGCCTTGTTCAGGTAGCCGAGCACGAGGGTCAGGGCGCAGAGCAGCAGCACCGTCGTCGCGAGGGCCGCACGGCGGCTGACCCGGCGTCCGATCGGCATGGAACCCACCCTAGAGGAGGGGTTCCGGTGGGGACGGGCTCGTCCCCACCGCAGGGCGTTCACCCCGCCCGGAGGCGGCGGCGGACCTCGGCGGCGTGCGCGTAGTCGGCCTCGGTGTCCGCGCCGGTCGGGCTGAGCAGCAGCCTGCGCACCCCGGCGGCGGCGAAGGCGGCGGCCTGCTCGGTGGTCGCGTCCGGGCCGTCCTGGCTGAGCGGCGCCACCAGCGCGACCGCGGGAACCTCCCGCCCGAGCTCGGCGGCGAGCTCGCGCAGCTCCGCGATCCCCCGCTCGAGCGCGCCGAGCTCGGGCCGCAGACTCAGCCATTCGGCCCCGAACCGCACCGCACGGCGCCGCGCGGCCCGCACCTCCCCGGCCACCACCAGCGGCGGCATCGGCGCGGCGGGCGCCAGCGCGATCGGCTCGCCGTAGGCGGTGACCGGCCTGCCCTCGATCAGGTCGGGCAGCAGCGCGAGCGCCGCGTCGGTGCGCGCCGCCCGCTCCCCCGCTGGCACCCCGACCGCCCGCCACGAGCCGTCGCCGTGCGCGGTGTTCCCGGTGCCGACGCCGAGGAGCAGCCGATTCCCCGAAACCTGCTGCAGCGCCGCGACCTGCTTGGCCACCACCACCGGTGGCCGCAGCGCCAGGATCAGCACGCCCCAGCCGAGCCGCACCCGCTCGGTGACCGCGGCCGCGGCCGCCAGCGCGACGGCGCCGTCCAGGATCGGCGCCCGCGCCACCAGCTGGTCGGTGGCCCACACCGCGTCCAGGCCGAGCCGGTCGGCGGTGCGCGCCGCGGCGACCACGTCGCCGATGATCGGCCGCTCCGGGTCCGGCGTCGAGGTCGGCAGGAAAACCCCGATCTCGGGGGCGTTCTGTGTGCTCATGGCCTCGACGGTAAGCCGGGTGGGAGAGTGTTCCCATGCCGTCGACGCTCGATTTCCTGTCTGGAACGCTCACCTTCACCGAGCCGTCCGGCCTCGACCCGGTCTCCGGGCTGATCGCGGCGGCGCGCACCGGCCGCCCCGCCGCCGGGCTCTTCGTCCGGCACGCCCCGTGGGGCAGGCGCTACCCGGTGGTGCCCGGCGCGGGGTTCCACGTCGTCGTCGACGGCTCCTGCGTCCTCGCGGCCGCGCACACCGACCCGATCCCGCTGCGCACCGGCGACGTGCTCTTCCTGCCCCGCGGCGCCGACCACGACCTCGCCGACGCCGCGGACTCGCCGATCACCGAAACCGCGCACCCGGGCGAGCCACGGATCGTCACGGGTCCGGGCGACCGCTGCATCCTGCTCTGCGGCGCCTACGAACTCGACCGCGGCCGGACCCACCCGCTGCTCGCGGGGATCCCCGAGTTCGTCCACCTGCCCGCCACCCCGGAGCGGCACCGCGCCCTGAACGCCACGGTCGAGCTGCTGCTCGCCGAGATCACCGAGCGCAGGCCGGGCGCCGACGCCGCGATCCCCGCGCTGCTCGACACCATGCTGCTGCACATCCTGCGCGCCTGGCTCGCCGAGCAGGCCGCGGCCGGACGCCCCGCGGGCTGGGCCGCCGCCTTCGCCGACCCCGTCGTCTCGGCCGCGCTGCACGCCATCCACGCCGCCCCCGCGCGGCCGTGGACCGTGACCGCGCTCGGTGCCTGCGCCGGGGTCTCCAGGGCGACCATGGCCAGGCGCTTCACCGCCACCGTCGGGGAGCCGCCGCTGGCCTACGTCGCCCGCTGGCGGTTGCTCACCGCGGCCGGGATGCTGCGCGAATCGGACGCCACGCTCACCGCGGTCGCCCGCGCGGTCGGCTACACCTCCGAGTTCGCCTTCGCCAAGGCGTTCAAGCGCGCGTACGGCACCGCGCCCGGCCGCTACCGCAGGCGAGGGATCGATTTCGCCGGTCAGGGCCCGGTCGGGTAGCCTTGCCGGGTTGCTGACGCAACGACCCTCCTGCCACGGAACGTCCGTGGCCGATTCGAGTCCACAGGAGGTGAATGGTCCGTGCGTCAATATGAAGTGATGGTCATCCTCGATCCGAGCCTGGATGAGCGCACCGTCGGCCCGTCGCTGGAAAATCTGCTCAGCGTCGTCCGCACCGAAGGCGGCAAGATCGACAAGGTCGATATCTGGGGCCGCCGTCGTCTCGCCTACGAGATCAGCAAGCAGGCCGAGGGCATCTACGCCATCGTCGACCTGACCGCCGAGCCCTCGACCGTGAGCGAGCTCGACCGCCAGCTGGGGCTGAACGAGACGGTGCTGCGCACCAAGGTGCTGCGCCACGGCAAGAAGTAATCGCGTCGCTGCCCCCTCGGAAAACGTCGGTGCCTGTCTCTAGGCTCTAGCGCAACCGAGCGAGCAATCGCTGATCCCCCCTCTCCAGGAGGAACCACAATGGCAGGCGACACGGTCATCACCGTCATCGGAAACCTGACGGCCGACCCCGAACTCCGATTCACGCCCGCGGGCCAGGCGGTGGCGAACTTCACCGTCGCCTCCACCCCCCGCGTGTTCGATCGCAATTCGAACGAGTGGAAAGACGGCGAGGCGCTCTTCCTGCGCTGCAACATCTGGCGGGAAGCGGCGGAGAATGTCGCCGAGAGCCTGACCAGGGGTGCCAGGGTGATCGTCAGCGGGCGGCTCAAGCAGCGCTCCTACGAGACCCGCGAGGGTGAGAAGCGCACCGTCGTCGAGCTCGAGGTCGACGAGGTCGGCCCGTCCCTGCGGTACGCGACGGCCAAGGTCAACAAGACCAGCCGCGGCGGTGGCGGCGGCGGCGGTTTCGGCGGCGGCTCCGGTGGTGGCGGCGGATACAACAACGCGAACAGCGGGGGCGGCAGCAGCAACCGCGGCAGCGGCGGCGGCAACAACAGCGCCGACGACGACCCGTGGGGCAGCGCGCCCGCGGCAGGCTCCTCCTTCGGGGGCGGCGGCCGCATGGATGACGAACCGCCGTTCTGAGGAACGGCTTCCCGGCCCGAGCGGACTCGGGCCACATGAAAACGGAGTAGAAGACGATGCCGAAAGCGCCCGCGCGCGAAAAGGTGCTGAAGAAGAAGGCGTGCCAGTTCTGCAAGGACAGCAAGACCGGCACCGTCAATATCGACTACAAGGACACGACGCTGCTGCGCAAGTACGTCAGTGATCGCGGCAAGATCCGCGCGCGCCGGGTGACCGGCAACTGCGTCCAGCACCAGCGGGATGTCGCGGTCGCCGTCAAGAACTCGCGTGAGGTGGCGCTGCTGCCTTACGTGTCCACCGCTCGCTGAGAAGGAGGCACGCAGATGAAGTTGATTCTTACCGCTGACGTGGACAACCTCGGTGCCCCCGGCGACACCGTTGAGGTCAAGGACGGTTACGGCCGCAACTACCTGCTGCCGCGCGGCCTGGCGATCGTCGCCAGCCGCGGTGCGCAGAAGCAGGTCGAGGGCATCCGCCGGGCGCAGGACGCCCGCCGGGTGCGCGACCTCGATCACGCCAACGAGCTGAAGCAGGCCCTGGAGGGGCTGACCGGGGTCTCCCTGTCGGTCAAGACCGCGGGCACCGGCAAGCTCTTCGGCTCGGTCACCCAGTCCGACGTGGCCTCGGCCATCAAGACCGCGGGTGGCCCGGTGATCGACAAGCGCAGCATCGAGCTGCCGAAGTCGCACATCAAGAGCACCGGCAAGCACGGCATCGTGGTGCACCTGCACCCCGACGTGGCCGCCAAGCTCGATGTCGAGGTCGTCGCCGCGAGCTGATTCGCGCTTCTCGGCCAGGCCGTTCCCGGAGTTGTTTCGGGGACGGCCTGGCTGTGCGTGCGGTTCGGTTATTCCACCGCGAGTGTCGGCGCGAATCCCGCCACACTGTGCGATTGCGCCGAATTAGCCTCGCCGTCGGTGTTACCGCGCGGAACCTTCCCGGCCGATTCACCTGCACACATTCCCCAGTGCGGGATCGCCCTGTGGATTACCGCTGAAACCGACCGGCTTTCCTGTGACTCAGGTCATGTTTTCCACATGTGCCGTTCACCCAACACGCCCGGCTGTTCATCTGCACCGACACGCCGCAGTGAATTCAATCCACACCTGTGCGAGCCCGTAAACCGCCGTTTATCTGGGCACTTTCCTGCTGCCACCTGCGTTTTCCCCAAGTTATCCACAGGGGGTGCACATCCAAGAGTTAACAGTCCCCATGTTATCCACAGGTTTATCCCCACGGCGGCTTGGCGCAGGCCGGAGCGGTCGCCTAGGTTCGTCGCCGAGGCCGTTCCCGACGGCCGGGACGGCGCTGTCACGGCGGTAACTGGCACCCGGTTCCCGCGGTGCGGCGCCCGGCGCGCCGAGCCGCGACCTGTCGTACCCACGCGGTACAACCGAGGCAGACGCGGACCAGTACAGGTAGGTTCACGGGCCGCGCTCGTGCGGAGGAAGGACGGTCGAGTCGGATGGCAGTCGTCGACGACCGCGGACACTCCGAGTACCCACCGGAGGCGCCCGGCGAGGATTTCGGCAGGCAGCCGCCGCACGACATGGCGGCCGAGCAGTCGGTGCTCGGCGGCATGCTGCTCAGCAAGGACGCCATCGCCGACGTCGTCGAGGTGATCCGCCCCGGCGACTTCTACCGCCCCGCGCACCAGGCCATCTACGACGCCGTGCTCGACCTCTACGGCCGCGGCGAGCCCGCCGACCCGGTCACCGTCAGCGCCGCGCTCGACCGCCGCGGCGAGCTCAAGCGCATCGGCGGCCCGCCCTACCTGGTCACCCTCACCCAGACCGTGCCGACCGCCGCCAACGCCGGCTACTACGCCGAGATCGTCGCCGAGAAGGCCGTGCTGCGCCGCCTCGTCGAGGCGGGCACCAGGATCGTCCAGTACGGCTACGCGGGCGCCGACGGCCAGGACGTCGCCGAGGTCGTCGACCGCGCCCAGGCCGAGGTCTACGAGGTCACCGAGCGCCGCACCACCGAGGACTTCCTCCCGCTCGAGGAGCTGCTGCAGCCCACGATGGACGAGATCGACTCCATCGCCAGCCGCGGCGGCATCTCGCTCGGCGTCCCCACCGGGTTCTCCGAGCTCGACGAGGTGACCAACGGGCTGCACCCGGGTCAGATGATCATCGTCGCCGCCCGCCCCGGCGTGGGCAAGGCGCTCGCCCTCGACACCCCCCTGCCCACACCCACCGGCTGGACCACCATGGGCGAGGTGCAGCCGGGTGACCTCCTGCTCGACGCCGACGGCAGGCCTACCCGGGTGGTCGCCGCGACCGAGGTGCTGCACGGCAGGCCCTGCTACGAGGTCGAGTTCTCCGACGGCACCGTGCTGGTCGCCGATGAACAGCACCAGTGGCTCACCGACACCCGCGCCTCCCGGCGCTCCCCCCGCACCGCCGCCGCGGTCCGCACCACCGCCGAGATCGCCGCCACCCTCCGCGTCGACCACTCCGTCCGTACCGCCCGCCCCCTCGACCTCCCCCCCGCCGACCTGCCCGTGCCGCCCTACACGCTCGGCGCATGGCTCGGTTTCGGAAGCGCCGCCCTGCCCAGCACCGACCCGGAGATCGCAGTTCGGATCGAAGGCGAAAATTCCGCGGCCGGGCAGGCCCCACTGCGGACGCTAGGCGTGCCGGGTGACAGCCACGTCCCACCGCGCTACCTGCGCGCGTCCAAGGCACAGCGGCGCGCCCTGCTGAGCGGGCTGCTGGACACCGGCGGCACGGTGACCGCCGACGGCTCGGTGCAGTTCGGCGCGGCCAGTGCGCGGCTCACCGCCGACGTCGCTGAACTCCTCGCGAGCTTGGGCTACCAGGTCCGCTCGGGCACCGACCGGAGCATCACCTTCGCCACCGACGACGAGGTATTCGGCCTGCATCGGAAGGCGCTGCTGCACAAGCAGCGCCGGGCGGGCGCGAGCACCGCGCGCTCCGACCACCGCTACATCGTGGCCGTCCGCCCGATCCCGAGCGTCCCGGTGCGCTGCGTGGAGGTCGACAACGCCGCGCACCTGTACCTGGCGGGCCGCGCGATGGTGCCGACGCACAACTCGACTCTCGGCATGGATTTCATGCGCAGCTGCTCGATCAAGAACGGGCTGGCGAGCGTGATCTTCTCGCTGGAGATGAGCCGCACCGAGATCGTGATGCGGCTGCTCTCCGCCGAGGCGAAGATCAAGCTGGGCGATATGCGCTCCGGGCGGATGAGCGACGACGACTGGACCAAGCTGGCGCGGCGGATGAGCGAGATCAGCGAGGCGCCGCTCTTCGTGGACGACTCGCCGAACCTCACCATGATGGAGATCAGGGCCAAGGCGCGGCGGCTCAAGCAGCGGCACGACCTCAAGCTCGTCGTGGTCGACTACCTGCAGCTCATGACCTCGGGCAAGAAGGTCGAGTCCAGGCAGCAGGAGGTCTCCGACTTCTCCCGGAATCTCAAGCTGCTCGCCAAGGAACTCGAGGTTCCCGTGGTCGCGATCAGCCAGCTGAACCGTGGTCCGGAGCAGCGCACCGACAAGCGCCCCATGGTGTCCGACCTGCGCGAATCCGGATGCCTGCCTGCTTCGGCCCGGGTGCTGCGGGCGGATACCGGCGCGGAGAGCACGCTGGGCGAGCTGCTCGAGTCCGGGGAGCAGCCGCTGGTCTGGTCGCTGGACGAGCGGATGCGCATGGTGGCGCGGCCGATGGTGAAGGTCTTCCCCAGCGGGCGCAAGGAGGTCTTCCGGCTGCGGCTGGCCTCGGGCCGCGAGGTCGAGGCGACCGGCAACCACCCGTTCCTCACGGTCGACGGGTGGATCCCGCTGGACCGGCTCGCCGTCGGTGACCGGCTGGCCACCCCGCGCCGCGTCCCGGAACCCGCGCACGCCCGGCGCATGCCGGAAGCCGAGATCGTCATGCTGGCGCACATGATCGGAGACGGTTCGTGCGTGCGTCGCCAGCCGGTGCGGTACGCGAGCATCGACGAGGAGAATCTGGCCGCGGTGACGACGGCGGCGGAGCACTTCGGCGTGACCGCCGTGCGGGACGAGTACCCGGCCGCGCGCGTCACCACGCTGCGCCTGCCCGCGCCGCACCGCCTCACGCACGGCAAGCGGAATCCGATCGCGGCCTGGCTGGACGGTCTCGGCCTGTTCGGGTTGCGCAGCTACGAGAAGTTCGTCCCGGAGCCGGTCTTCGCGCTGCCGACCGAGCAGGTCGCGCTGTTCCTGCGGCACCTGTGGGCAACCGACGGGTCGGTGCGCTGGGACGCCAAGGGCAACCAGGCCCGCGTCTACTACGCCTCGACCAGCAGGCGGCTCGTCGACGACATCGCGCAGCTGCTGCTCCGGCTCGGCGTGCACGGCCGGATCAAGCAGGTGCGCAAGCCCGGCTACCGACCGTGCTGGCATCTGTCCGTCGACGGCTCGGAGAACCAGACGATCTTCCTGCGGGACGTCGGGGTGCACGGCGCCCGCGGGGTCGCCGCCGAGCAGGCGCTCGTCCACCTGGCACCGCTCACCGCGAACACCAATGTCGACACGGTGCCGAAGGAGGTGTGGTCCAAGGTCCGCACCCTGCTCGCCACCAGGGAGATGACCCACCGCCAGTTCTCGGCCGCGATGAACTCCCGGTTCTGCGGCTCGACCATGTGGAAGCACTCGCCCAGCCGGTCCAGGCTCGCCCGCGTCGCGCACGTGCTGCAGGACGCCGACATCGAGATGCTGGCGACCAACGACGTGTTCTGGGATCGCATCGTCGAGATCACCAGCCTGGGCGAACAAGACGTCTTCGACGGCACGGTGCCCGGCACGCACAACTTCGTGGCGAACGGCGTCGCGCTGCACAACTCGCTGGAACAGGACGCCGACATGGTCATCCTGCTGCACCGCCCCGACGCCTTCGAGCGCGACGACCCGCGCGGCGGCGAGGCCGACCTCATCCTCGGCAAGCACCGCAACGGCCCGACCGCGACCATCACGGTGGCGCACCAGCTGCACCTGAGCCGGTTCG
Source organism: Nocardia sp. NPDC057353 (assembly GCF_042667085.1). NCBI lineage: Bacteria > Bacillati > Actinomycetota > Actinomycetes > Mycobacteriales > Nocardiaceae > Nocardia > Nocardia sp. NPDC057353. Next base: position 31,527 of record NZ_JBHVAK010000042.1, on the reverse strand, counting down.
TGGATATGGCGCGCGGCTGACCGACCTGCTCGGCCCGCCACGGTCTCCTCCGAAGAAATATCGGCAGCGATGTCGAGAAGGTGCGATCGGCTCCGTCCCAGGGGTACACGAACCGAACGAAGGAGCACGAGATGGCCAAGTACCTGCTGCTGAAGCACTACCGCGGCGCACCGGCGGCGGTGAACGACGTGCCGATGGACCGGTGGACGCCGGAGGAGATCACGGCGCACGTGCGGTACATGGAGGAGTTCGCGGGCAGGCTGGAGCGCAATGGCGAGTACGTGGATTCGCAGTCGCTGGCCGCGGAGGGCACCTGGGTGCGGTCGGACGGGGCGGGGCGGCCGCCGGTCACCGACGGGCCGTTCGCGGAGACCAAGGACCTGATCGCGGGCTGGATGATCATCGACGTCGACTCGTACGAGCGGGCGCTGGAGTTGGCGGGCGAGCTCTCCGCGGCGCCGGGCAAGGACGGCATTCCGGTGCAGGAGTGGCTGGAGATCCGGCCGCTGATGACCGCGCACGGACCGACGACCGAGTGAACGAGCTGCGCGAGCTGATCCCCGGTGTGCTGGCCGCGCTGGTGCACCGGGGGGCGGATTTCGCGACGGCCGAGGACGCGGTGCAGGAGGCGCTGATCCGCGCGGTCGAGACCTGGCCGGAGAAGCCGCCGAAAGACCCGAAGGGCTGGCTGATCACCACGGCGTGGCGCTGCTTCCTCGACCTCGCCCGCTCGGACACCGCGCGCCGCAACCGCGAGGCCGCGGTGTTCGACGAGCCTCCGCCGGAGCCCGCTGCCGGCACCGACGAGACGCTGCGGCTCTACTTCCTCTGCGCGCACCCGAAGCTGACGCCGGCGTCGGCGGTGGCGCTGACGCTGCGCGCGGTCGGCGGCCTCACCACGGCGCAGATCGCCAGGGCCTACCTGGTGCCGGAGGCGACCATGGCGCAGCGGATCAGCCGCGCCAAGCGCACGGTGAGCGGGGTCAGGCTGGACAGCCCCGGCGATCTCGGGACCGTGCTGCGGGTGCTGTACCTGGTGTTCAACGAGGGGTACAGCGGCGATGTCGACCTGGCCGCGGAGGCGATCCGGTTGGCCAGGCAGCTCGCCGCGGTCAGCGACGAGCCGGAGGTAGCGGGGTTGCTGGCGCTGTTCCTGCTGCACCACGCCCGCCGCGAGGCCCGCACCGGCGCGGACGGCAGCCTGGTTCCGCTGGCCGAGCAGGACCGCACCCGGTGGCGGCGCGACCTCATCGCCGAGGGGGTCGAGATCCTGCAGGCGGCACTGGCCAGGGACGAGCTCGGCGAGTTCCAGGCGCAGGCCGCGATCGCGGCGCTGCACGCCGACGCGCTGACCGCCGCGGAGACCGACTGGGTGCAGATCGTGGAGTGGTACGACGAGCTGCTCCGGTGCACCGACAGCCCGGTGGTGCGGCTCAACCGCGCCGTCGCGGTCGGGCAGGCGGACGGGCCGCGCGCCGGGCTGGCGGCGCTCGCCGAGCTGGACCCCGGCCTCCCCCGCTACACCGCCTCCGCCGCCTACCTGCACGAACAGGCGGGCGAGATCGAGACGGCGGTGCGGCTCTACATCGAGGCCGCGGGCACGGCGCACATCGTGGCCGAGCGCGACCACCTCACCCGCCGGGCGGCCGAGCTGCGCCGCGGGCGCACCTGAGGCGAACCGCCGGACTGGCCAACTGAAACGTGTTACATTTCCGCTCCAGCCGGTTCACCGTCGAGCCGGCACGGCGCTGCGGGAGGCCGGGATGGAGTCCGTACGGACGAGCAGGGCTCGATCGTTCGCGGTGGTGACCGGGGCGTATGTACTCGCCGTCGCGGTGGCGGCGGCCTGGCTGGTCGCCGGGCCGGAGACCGGGCAGCTCTGGCTGGACACCTTCATCGCGGATGTCCTGGCCACGCTGGTGATCTTCGCCTTCAGCCGCGGCTTCGGGAATTCCAGCTTCTACGACCCGTACTGGTCGGTCATCCCGCCGCTGCTGCTGCTCTACTGGTGGCTGGAGACGCCGGGCGCCGACACCGTGCGGTGCGCGCTGATCGCGCTGGTGGTGGTCGTCTGGGCGGTCCGGCTGACGGTGAACTGGGCGCTCTCCTTCCCCGGCCTGCACCACGAGGACTGGCGCTACCCGCTGCTGCGGGGGCGGGCCGGGCGCGGCGAGTTCTTCGCCGACCTCTTCCCCATCCACTTGATTCCCACGGTGATCGTCTTCGCCGGGATGCTGCCGGTGTACGTGGCGGTCACCCGCACCGGCGACGACCTGGCCTGGCTGACCGGCGTGGCGGTGGTGGTCGGGCTGGCGGCGGTGTGGTTGGAGCTGGCCGCGGACGGGCAGCTGCGGCGGTTCGCGCGGGACCGGCAGCCGGGGCAGGTCATGGATCGCGGGCTGTGGAGGTGGTCGCGGCATCCGAACTACTTCGGCGAGTTCGGGTTCTGGGTGGCGATGGCGCTGTTCGGGATCGCGGCGGCGCCGGGCGAGTTCTGGTGGCTGTGGATCGGAGCCGGGGCGATGCTGGCCATGTTCCTCGGTGCGAGCATTCCGATGATGGAGGAGCGCAGCCTGGAGCGGAGGCCGGAGTACGGCGCTGTGCTCGAACAGGTGCCGCGGTTCGTGCCGCGCCCGCCGCGGCGGGGGTAGCGGTGGGCGGAGCGCGCGGCGCGCTGCCCCACCGGCGACCCGGCACCGGGCGCCGCCGGGTCGTGATCGCGGGGCTGGGGGACAGCGGCGTGCTCACGGCGATCCGGCTGGCCCGGCACTTCGAGGTGGTCGGCATCTCCGCTGCTCCCGGGCTGGTGAGCGGGCAGGAACTGGGCTTTCGGCTGACCCGCCCGCAGGAGTGGGCGCGGGACTACTGGATTCCGTTCGACCGGTTCCGCGGACTGGACCGGGTCCGCACCGTGCACGGCACGCTGACCGGCGCCGACCTCGACGCGAGGACCGTCACGGTCCAGAACGCCGCCGGGGCGGAACACGTCGAGCCCTTCGACACCCTGGTGATCAGCACCGGCGTGCGCAACGGCTTCTGGCGCGTCCCCGACCTGCGCTCGGAAGCCGAGGTCGCGCGGTCGATCCGGGACGGCCACGAACTCCTGCGGGCGGCAGCCGCGATCGCGGTGATCGGCGGCGGCGCGGCCGCGGTCGGCAGCGCCGCCAACCTGGCCCGCACCTGGCCGGAGAAGCGGATCGCGCTCTACTTCCCGCGCGACCGCGCCCTCACCGCACACCACCCGCGCATCTGGGATCGGCTGCGGCGCACCCTCACCGAGCTCGGGGTGGAGCTGCACCCTGGCCACCGCGCGGCCGAACCGGCCGACGCCATCACCACCGGACCCGTGCGCTGGCGGACCGGCCAACCGGACACCGCCGCGGACGCCGTGCTCTGGACCGTCGGCCGCACCACCCCGAACACCGGCTGGCTCCCCGCCGCGCTCCTCGACGAGCACGGCTTCGTCCGCACCACACCGGAGCTGCGCGTCCCCGGCCACCACGGGGTCTTCGCCATCGGCGATGTCGCCGCCACCGACCCGCTGCGCAGCACCGCGCGCAACCGCGCCGACGGGCTACTGGCCCGCAACATCCGCGCCGAGGCGGCGGGCCGGGAGCTGCGCCGCTACCGGCCGCCGCGGCGCCGCTGGGGTTCGGTGCTCGGCCCGCAACCGGACGGCCTCGACGTCTTCGCCCCGAACGGGCGGCCGTTCCACTTCCCCGGGTGGTCGCTGGACCGGGTGCTGCGGCCGTTGATCATCCGATGGGGTATCTATCGCGGGGTCCGCGCCAACGCGCCGCTGGACTGACCCCGGAGGAAACCTGTGCCAGACAACGCCGTCGCCGCCGCCTACGACGCGGTGGCCGAGCTCTACACCGACGTCACCCGCGACCAGGTCGCCACCGACCGGTACGGCCGCGCCCTGTTCACCGCCTTCGCCGAGCAGGTGCGCGGCCCGGTGCTGGACGCGGGCTGCGGCCCCGGCCGGATCACCGCGCACCTGCGCGACCTCGGCCTCGACATCTCGGGGCTCGACCTGTCCGAACGATTGATCGAAACCGCCCGGTCCGAGTACCCCGGCATCCGCTTCGACGTCGGCGACCTGACCGCGCTGCCGCACGCGGACGGCACGCTCGGCGGCATCGTCTCCTGGTACTCGTTCATCCACATCGAGCCGACCCGGCTGCCCGCGGTGTTCGCCGAGTTCGCCCGCGCGCTCGCACCGGGCGGGAAGCTGCTGCTCGGCTGCTTCGCGGAGGAGCCGGGCGCGCAGCCGACCCCGTTCGACCACCGGGTGATCCGGGCGTACCGCTGGGCGCCGGACCGGCTGGCCGCGCTGCTCAGCGCGGCCGGGTTGACGGCGACCGCCTGGCTGGTCCGCGAGCCGTACCCGAAGGAGCGGTTCCGGGGGGTGATCCTGCTGGCCGAGCGCGCCGAACCCGACGTGTCCGCGCGGGCCGCGCGGGTATCCGAACCGAGCACGTGATATCCACCACAGTGGGCGCACGGACCGTGCACACCACCACTGTTCGAAGGGCCGACGCATGGAACTGATCGCACCGATCGACGCCGTTTTCCTGCTGGCCGAATCCCGCGAGCAACCCATGCACGTCGGGTCGGTGCAGATCTTCGAGCCGCCGGAGGGCGTCGGGCGGGAGTTCGCGCAGACCATCCACGCGCACCTGCTCGACTGCGACGACGTGCAGCCGCGCTTCCGCAAACGTCCGGCCACCATCTTCGGCGCGCCGCGCGCGGCCTGGACCTACGACGACCGGGCGGACCTGAGCTACCACGTCCGCCGGGTCGGGCTACCGACGCCGGGCGGCCGGGCGGAGCTGCTCGACCTGGTCTCCGGGCTGCACGGCGCGCTGCTGGACCGGCACCACCCGCTCTGGGAGTTCCACCTGATCGAGGGGCTGGCCGACGGCCGCTTCGCCATGTACTCGAAGATGCACCACGCCCTGATCGACGGGGTGACGGCGCAGCGGCTGCTGCAGCGCACCCTCGCGCTCGACCCGACCGAGCCGGGAAACGTGCCGTGGAACGTCCCGCGGCGGACGAAGGACGGCGAGGCCAAGGGCGGCGGCGTCTTCGGCGCCGCGCGCGAACTGGTCTCCATGGCGGCGGGGCCGACGCTGGCGCGGCTGGTCGGCAAGACGGTGCTGAAGCAGCAGGTGGCGATGCCCTTCGACGCCCCGCGCACGATGTTCAACGTGCCGATCGCCGGGGCGCGGCGGATCGCGGCCCGGTCCTGGCCGCTGGAGCGGCTGCAGCAGGTGCGCAAGGCGACCGGGGCCACCATGAACGACGTGGTGCTCGCCATGTCGGCGGGCGCGGTGCGCTCCTACCTGCTCGACCACGACGCGCTGCCGGACAAGCCGTTGATCGCCATGGTGCCGATGTCGCTGCGCTCGCCGGGCGAACCCGACTCCGACGGCGTGAAGGTCGGCGCCATGCTCTGCAACCTCGGCACCGACCGGACCGACCCGGTGGCGCGGCTGCAGGTGATCTCGGAGTCCATGCGGGCCAGCAAGGCGGCCTACGATTCGCTCTCGGCGATCCAGGCCATGGCGGTCTCGGCGCTCATGCTCAGCCCGCTGGCGGTGACGCTGGTGCCCGGCCTGATTCCGTGGACCAGCCCGCCGTTCAATCTGGTGATCTCGAACGTGCCCGGCACCAGGAAGCCGCTGTACTGGAACGGCGCCCGGCTGGACGCCGCCTACCCGCTCTCCATCCCGTTCGACGGCCAGGCCATGAACATCACGCTGGCGGGCACCGGCGACAACCTGGACTTCGGGCTGGTCGCCTGCCGCCGCACGGTGCCGGACCTGGAGCGCATGCTCGACCACCTGGAGACCGCGCTGAAAGAGCTGGAGCACGCCACCGCCTGAGCATCCCTGTACGGCAAAACTAGAACGTGTTACATTCGATTCGGGAGCCCCGAACGTGCCTGTGCGCGCGGCGGGGCAGCCGACAATTTGCAACCCGTTTCATGAGTGCTACAGGGAGACGAGCAGGCCATGCGCACCGAGATCTGTGATCGGCTGGGAATCGAGTTCCCGATCTTCGCCTTCACGCACTGCCGCGATGTCGCCGCCGCGGTGAGCAATGCCGGTGGCCTCGGTGTGCTCGGCGCGGTCGGCTTCACCGCCGAGCAGCTCGAGGTCGAGCTGGCCTGGCTGGACGAGCACGTCAACGGCGTCTACGGCGTCGACCTGGTGATCCCGTCCAAGTACGAGGGCAAGGGCATCGAGGGGCTGAGCCCCGAGGAGCTGGAGGCCCAGCTGGCGCAGATGGTCCCGCAGGGCCACCGCGACTTCGCGGAGAAGCTGCTCGCCGACCACGGCGTCCCGGCGCTGCCCGAGGGCGAGCAGCACGCGCAGCTGCTCGGCTGGACCGCGACCACCGCGGGCCCGCAGGTCGAGGTGATCCTCAAGCACCCCAAGGCCAAGCTGGTCGCGAACGCGCTCGGCACCCCGCCCGCGGACGTGATCGAGCAGGTGCAGAGCTCGGGCAGGCTGATCGGCGCGCTCTGCGGCTCGGTCAAGCACGCGCTGAACCACAAGAACGCCGGGCTGGACTTCGTGGTCTGCCAGGGCACCGAGGGCGGCGGGCACTGCGGCGAGGTCTCCTCGCTGGTGCTCTGGCCGCAGGTGATCGACGCCGTCGGCGACCTGCCGGTGCTGGCCGCGGGCGGTATCGGCAACGGCCGCCAGGTGGCCGCGGCCATGGCGATGGGCGCCGCGGGCGCGTGGACCGGCTCGATCTGGCTGACGGTCGAGGAGGCCAACGTGCCGCCCGCGCAGATGCAGAGCTACCTCGAGGCCACCAGCCACGACACCGTGCGCTCCCGCGCCTGGACCGGCAAGCCCGCCCGCATGCTGAAGAACGACTGGACCGAGGCGTGGGAGAGCGCCGACACCCCGGACCCGCTGCCCATGCCGCTGCAGATGATGGTGGCGCTGGACGGCGTGAAGCGCGGGCACCGCTACCCGGAGGCGGCCAAGGACGTGAACTTCAACCCGGTGGGCCAGGTCGTCGGGCAGCTCAACAAGATCGAGCGCTCTGCCGACGCGGTGAACCGGCTGATCCAGGAGTACGTCGAGGCCTGCGACCGGCTCACCAAGCTGAACGGCTGAGCGTCAGGCGGTAGCGGCGCGGGGAGCCTGCTGCTCGGCGGGGCCGAGCAGCAGCTCCTCGAACCGGGTGACCACCTTGTCGTGGTACATCCCGAAGAGGTCCTCGAAGAGCGCGAGCTGGGCCTCGGAGGGCTCCGAGCCGGAATCCCAGACCGCGAGCAGCGCCCGCCAGACCAGCACGTGCAGGTCGGCGGCGCCCGCGAAGTAGGCCTGCACGGCGAGCGGCACCTCGAGCACCATCTCGCCGATCGAGTTCAGGACGGCGCGCTGCATGGTGGAGCCGAGCGCGGAGAGCAGGCTGCGCACCAGCCCGACCTCAAGCGCGAGGATCCGGTGGTGGTCCGGCTCGTCCTGCCTGGCCAGCGATTCCAGCTCGTCGACGGTGGCCTTGAGCTCGGCCGGGTCCAGCCGGTCGGCGCAGCCGGTGTAGGCGAGCAGCGCGTCCATCACGATGCCGCGCTGCACCTCGACGATGTCGTGGAACATCTCGACGGCGACCTCGGGCATCGGCACGGAGAAGCGGAAGAGGTGCCGGTAGACGTCGATCCCGCCCGCTTCGCGCACGTCGCGGATGGTGAAGCCCTTGCCGCGGCGGGCCTCGACGAAGCCGTAGGACTCCAGCCTGCCGAGGGTGAGCTGGGCGGTTGCCCGATTCATGGAGAACTCCTCGGCCACCTGCCGCACCGAGGGCATGAGTTCGCCAGGGCGGTATTCCCCCGCTGCCACCCGCCGCGCCAGTTCGTCGGCGACATCGGCGACAACCGTTTGGGAACCCATTTCTTCGACAACCTCTCATCTGTGGCGCGTGTCACGTCCCAGACAGTCTAAGGCCTGCGAGGTTCGTTCGCACGTGTGCGAAACTGAGCATCGCACAATGTGAGGTGACTCATGACCGAACGCGGGGGCACGAGCACTTCCGGCACCGATGCCGGTGGTGAGCCGGTCCGCCGAATCCGCCGAAACGCGGAGCAGGCGGCGGTTTTCGGCCGCGCCGCGAACCGCGGTGCGGGGCGGTTGCCGGTGCGCTCGGCGGTGCGCGGGGCGCGGATCGCCGCGCTGCCGGTCGCCTACGCGGGCAGGCAGGCGGCGGGGTTGGGCCGCAAGGCGATCGGGCGCCCGGCCGACGAGGTCGACCGCGACATCCGGCTGCGCACCGCGCAGCACATCTTCGAGGTGCTCGGCGAGCTCAAGGGCTGCGCCGCGAAACTCGGCCAGCTGCTGGCCATCTACGAGCTGGCGCTGCCGCCGGAGATCGCCGAGCCGTACCGGATCGCGCTCTCCCGGCTGCAGGACTCCGGCCCGGTCATGCTGCCGACGGTGGTGCGCGCGGCGATGGCCGAGAGCCTCGGCCCCGAGTGGCGCTCGCACTTCCTGGAATTCGACGACCGCAGGGCCTGCGCGGCCTCGATCGGGCAGGTGCACCGCGGGGTCTGGCAGGACGGCACCCCGGTCGCGGTGAAGCTCATGTACCCGGGCGGGCGGGCCGCGGTCGCCGCCGACCTCAAGCAGGTGCGCAGGCTCAGCACGGTGGCGAAGGTCTTCCTGCCGAGCGCCGACGTGCTCGGGGTGACCGAGGCGATCTGCGACTGCGTCGAGCGGGAGCTGGATTTCGCGGCCGAGGCGGAGAGCCAGCGGACCTTCGCCGCGGCCTACGCCGACGACCCGGACTTCCACGTGCCGCGGGTGATCGCGCAGCGCGGCGACGTACTGGTGACCGAATGGCTGGAGGGAACGCCGGTCCCGGCCATCGTCGAGCGCGGCAGCCGCGAGCAGCGCGACCGGGTCGGCATGCTGCTGGTCCGGTTCATGGCCTCGACCTGGCTGCGCAGCGGGCTGCTCTACACCGACCCGCACCCGGGCAACTTCCGGCTGCTGCCGGACGGCAGGCTCGGCGTGCTCGACTTCGGCGCCTGCCTGCCCTGGCCGCCGGAGGGCTTCGACGCGCTGGCCGAGGACTACACCCGCGCGCTCTTCCGCGGCGGCCCGGACGAACTCGGCAGCACCGCGCGCAGACACGGCTTCGCCGAACCGGACCGGCCGATCGACGACGGCGCGCTCTACAAGGTGGTCTCGCCGTGCATGGAGCCGCTGCGCTACGACACCTACCGCCTCAGCAACCCGTGGCTGCGCAAACACGTGCTGCGGGTGACGAACCCGCGGCTCTCCAACATCATGCGGCAGCTGACCATGCCGGTCTCCATGACGCCGTTCGCGCGGGCGGTGCTGACCGCTGTCGGCGCGCTCTGCCAGCTGGAGGCGGAGACCTCGTACCGGGACGAGATCGCCCGCTGGTTCCCGCACCTGGACGCCATCGCCTACGGGACGGCCGAGCCGGGCGAGCCGAGCGGGCTGCTCGGCCCGGTCGACCTGGCGCTCGTGCGAGAACGCAGGCGGCGCGGGCGGCAGCCGCGCTCCTCGGTCGAGCGGACGGGGTGATCGGGCGCATCGTCTGAGACACGATGTCTCAACGCCGGTGTGACCGCCGACACGCATCGCGACCGGCCACGCCGGACGGCCGCATTCCTCGAACCGCCGCTGTGTGCTGGTATGTATCGTGCGCTTCCGACTGCGCAGCTCCACCACAATCGGAAAGTACCCATACGCCATGCGAGTCGACGGGCGGGAAATCCCGGTCACCGGCAGCCTGTTGCCGCCGCTGACCAGGCGGACCAGCGACATCGTTCGCGTCGTGCTGGCCGCGCTCGGCGTCGGGGTGGTCGTGGTCGGGTCGGTGATCACCCGGCCCGAGTGGCTGGCGCTGGAGCGCTCGGTCTCCAACATCATCGGCTTCCTGAATCCGGCGCAGTCCAACCTGGTCTACCTCTGCTACGGCGTCGCCATCCTGATCCTGCCCTTCGTCATCCTGATCGAGCTGGTCTGGAAGCGGCAGTGGAAGCTGATGGCCGGGTACGCGGCGGCCGGGCTGGTGGCCGGGCTGCTGCTCTCCATCACCGGCACCGGGCTCTCGGCGCCGCAGTGGCACCTGCAGGTGCCGGACCGGCTCGACACCTTCCTCTCCCAGTTCCTGGACGACCCGCGCTGGATCGCGGGCGCGGCCGCGGTGCTCACCGTGTCCAGTCCGTGGCTGCCGACCAGGGTGCGCAGGCTGATGTGGTTCCTGTTGCTCGCGTTCGCGCCGATCCACCTGGTGGTGAGCACCGTCGTCCCGGCCCGCGCGATGTTCGGGCTGGCGGTGGGGTGGCTGGTCGGGGCGGTGATCGTGCTGGCGGTCGGGACCCCCGCGCTGGAGGTGCCGCTGGACGCCGCGGTCCGGCTGCTCGCCGGGCGCGGCCGCACGGTCACCGCCTTCACGGTGGTGCGCCCGGCCGGGCCGGGCCCGCTGGTGCTCGCCGCCGCGGTGGACGGCGCCGAGCGTGAGTTGATCGTCGACCTCTACGGCAAGAACCAGCGCAGCCACAGCGCGCTGCGGCAGCTCTGGCGCTGGCTCACCTTCCGCAGCAGCGAGACGCCGTCGCCGTACGGCTCGATGCACCGCGCGGTCGAGCACCGCGGGCTGCTCGCGCTCGCGGTCCGCGACGCCGGGCTGGCCGCGCACGAGCCGATCGCGGTGAGCAGGCTGGCCCGCGGCTGGTCGCTGTACGCGCACTCGGTGCCGCACGGCAGGCCGCTCGCCGAGTCCGACGCGAAGATCCTGCCCGCCGTCTGGGCGGCGCTCTGCTCCCTGCGCGAACACCAGATCGCCCACGGCGACCTGCGGCCGAGCGAGATCCGGGTGCGCGACGGCCAGGTGCTGTTCGGCGGCTTCGCCAGCGCGGAGTACGGCGCCAGCGACACCCAGCTGCAATCCGACATCGCGCAGCTGCTGGTCACCACCACCTCGCTCTTCGGGAAGGCGGCCGCGGTGCGCGCGGCGATCGACGCGCTCGGCGAGCAGGAGGTGCTCGTCGCCTCCCGACGGCTGACCAAGTTCGCGCTTCCGCCCGGCATGCGCCGCTCGGTGCCGGACTGGAGCGACCGGCTCGGCGAGGCCCGCTCCGAGGTGCGCAGGCAGACCGGGCAGGACCGGATCGAGGCGCAGCAGATCACCCGGTTCAGCCGCAACCAGATCATCCAGCTGGTGCTGCTGGTCGGGCTGGTCTACGTCGCCTACCCGTTCATCAGCGCGGTGCCGACCTTCTTCACCCAGCTGCGCACCGCCAACTGGTGGTGGGCGCTGCTCGGGCTCGGCATCTCCTCGCTCACCTACATCGGCGCGGCGGCGGCGCTCTGGGCCTGCGCCTCGCGCGGGATCAGCCTGTGGGGGCTGATCGTCATGCAGATCGCCAACACCTTCGCCGCGACCACCACCCCGGCCAGGGTCGGCGGGCTCGCGCTGAGCGTGCGATACCTGCAGAAGGGCGGGCTCGGCGCGGTGCGCGCCACCGCGGCGGTCGCGCTGCAGCAGGCCGTGCAGGTGCTGACGCACATCAGCCTGCTGCTGGTGTTCAGCGTGGCGGCGGGCACCTCCGCCGACCTCTCGCACTTCGTGCCGGACGCCACCGTGCTCTACCTGATCGCCGGGGTCGGCGTCGGCATCGTCGGCGCCTTCACCTTCGTGCCGAAGCTGCGCGGCTGGTTGAACGATTCGGTGCGGCCGCAGTTGCAGGAGGTGCTGCTGGAGCTGGCGCAGCTGGCCCGCGACCCGAAGCGCTCGGCGATCATCGTGCTCGGCTGCGGGGCGATCACGCTCGGCCAGGCCGGGGCGCTCTGGGCGTCGGTGCAGGCGTTCGGCGGCGGCACCACCTTCATCACGGTCACCATCGTGACGATGATCGGCGGCACGCTGGCCTCGGCGGCGCCGACGCCGGGCGGGGTCGGGGCGGTGGAGGCGGCGCTGATCGGCGGGCTCGCGGCGTTCGGGCTGCCCGCCGAGGTGGCGGTGCCGTCCGTGCTGCTGTACCGGGTGCTGACCTGCTGGTTGCCGGTGTTCTGCGGGTGGCCGGTCATGCGGTGGCTGAGTGCGCAGGACAAGATCTGAGCGCACTGCGCCGGAACGCTCTTGCCTGATTCGGCGGCTGCGGTTTAGGGTTGCGTCGGGGATTCATCATGTGACGCAACAACTTCAGGGGGACAAATATGCGTTCAGTATTTCGTGTGCTCGTCGCGGGTGCGTTCGTCGCCGTCGGTACCGCGACCCTCACCACGGGTATGGCCTCGGGTGCGACGCTGACCGAGTACTGCCTCTCGGGTGGCGGCCGGGTCATCACCATCGCCGATCCGCCGCGTGGGGCGATCACCTACTGCGAGGGCGGCAAGTTCGACGGCATGCTCATCTCGCGTTAGCGTCGAGGGCCGTTGCCGCGGTAGGTGCCACCGAAGACGTCGGTGGCGGTGCCGTGGTTGAACGGCTTGCCGTCCGTACCCGGTGAACTGCCCTGGTCGGGGCTCCGCGCGGCCGAGTCCCCTGGCGTAGTGGCCGCGGCGGTGCCGTGGTTCCAGGCGACCGGGCCCGCGCCGAGCGCGCGGCGTGCGGCGTCGACGAACTCGAGCGCGGTGTCGAAGCGCTCGGCCGGGTCCTTGGCCAGGGCGCGGGCAACCACGTCGTCCAGGGCGGACGGGATACCGGGCCGCAGCTCGCCGATCCGCGGCGGGGGTTTGTACAGGTGCCCGAAGATCTGCTCGGCAACGCTCTCCCCGGCGAAGACCTTGGCGCCGAGCAGGCATTCGGCGAATACGCAGCCGAGCGCGTAGATGTCGGCGGCGGCGGTGGCGACGCCCTCGAACCGCTCCGGTGCCATGTACGCGACGGTGCCGAGTGCGGTGCCGGTTCTGGTCAGGCCGGTTTCGTCGTTCGGCTTGGCGATGCCGAAATCGATCAGGTAGGCGAAGCCGGCCGGGTCGATCAGGACATTGGCCGGCTTGATGTCGCGATGCACCAGCCCGGCGGCGTGCGCGGCGTCCACCGCGGTACCGATCTGCGCGAGCAGTTCGACCGCGCGCACCGGCGGCATCGCGCCGCGCTCCCGCAGCAGCACGCTCACGTCGACGCCATCGACCAGGGCCATGTCGATGTAGAGCTGGTCACCCACCCGCCCGAAGGCGTGGATCGCCACCAGGTGCGGGTTGCGCAGCCGCGCGGCCACCCTGGCCTCGCGCTCGAAGCGGCGGCGGTACTCCACGTCGTCCGCGAGCTCGGCGGGGAGCACCTTGAGCGCGACGAAGCGCTTGGTGGGCCGGTGAAAGGCGCGCCAGATCTGGCCCATGCCGCCGCGGCCGATCACCGAGTCGAGGCGGTACTCGCCGAACCACCGGGGTGCGTTCACAACGGGGGCGGCGTGGGTGCGGAGGTCTCCGGGCCGTCCGGCTCTTCGATCGCCTGTTCCGGTTCGGTGCCGACCGTCGCGGGGGTGGCGGAGGTGGCGGGTATGCCCTCGGTGATGGGCTCAGCGGGAGCTGCCGCGGGTTGCGTAGGCGGGCTCGGCTGGGTGGCGGTCGCGGTCGGCTCGGTCGCCGTCGTGGTAGCGGGCGCCGTCGTCGGCGTGGTCGATGGTTCCGTGGTCGATGGTTCCGTGGTGGGTGCCGGTGTCGTGGGCGGAATCGCCGTCGTCGGTGCGGGATCGGGGGTCGGCTGCGGTTGGGTCGGCTCCGGCCTGGTGGTGATCGGCGCACCGACCGGGACCGAGGGCAGAGGCGGGCGGGTGACCGCGGCCGGCGGGGGCGGTACGCCTGCGTCGCCGGCCGTCGGCGCGAGCACCGGCTCGGTGCGGGCGCCGGTGACCTCCACCGCGACAGGTGCGCCCGAGGTGGGCGGCGCCGCGGGTGGCGGGGCCGCCGCGCCGGGCAGCGGTACGCCCGGAGCCGGGGGAGGCGATTCGAACACCGAGGTCGGGGCGGTGCCCGCCTCCTCGCTCGGCCCGTCCGGAGCGACGAGCAGGAGGGTCGCGGTCAGGACGCCGGTGCCGAGCACGCCGAGCGCGACCGCCGCCGCGCGGACCGGGAGTGGTTTCTGCCGCGTGGGTGCGGAGGAGTCACTCAGGGACAGGCGATTCCGCCCGTGCGATTCCGAAGGCGGTTCGGCCAGAACCGGTTCCGGTGTATCGCTCGCTGCTTCGGCACTCGCCGCAGCGAGCACGGGCGGAACGGCGACGGCCCCCGCCGATTCCGTTGCAGGCGCATCCGCGACGGCCGAGCTCGCGTCACTCGGCTCCCCGGCTCCTACGACACTCGCGGGCACGGGCGACTCGGGCTTCCGAACGCTGACGAGTTCCGGCGAGTCGACGACGGCGGCTTCCGGCTCGTCCGCGGCGACCGCCGCATCAGCGGAAGCGGGATCGCCCTCGGCAGCAACGAGCGCAGGTGCGGCGGCAGAGGCGCCGACTGCGGGCTCCTCCGGAACAGCGGAATCCGGTTCACCGCCGAGGGGCTCGAGCGCGGGCGCGTCCGCGATGGCGGAATCCGGTTCACCGTCGACGAACTCGAATGCAGGCGCGGCCGCGATGGCGGACTCCAGGCCACCGGCGACGGGCGCGAGCACAGGCGCGGCGGCGGGGACCACCGGCACATCGTGGACGGCGACGCTCGAATCGGGGAGAACCGGTGTGGGTGTGGCAGCGGGTGGCGCGGCGGCGAGCGGAAGGGCGGGTGTCTTCGCGGCGACGGACGCGCGGGCGCCTGCCACGGCGGGCGCTTCCGCCGCGGCGGCGCGCGCGGGTGACTCGGTCTCGTCCGCCGCACCGAGCACCGGCGTCGCGACACCGCGCACCACCAACCGCTCGGCCCCGGACTCCGCCGAGACCGGCGTCGGCGAAACGACCTGCGGAACGGCGATCGGCTCGGAGAGCGGAGCCTCCTCCGCCGCCAGCGCGGCCCACGCGGCCAGCGCGAACTCCCCGGCGGTGCCGAACCGCTCCTCCGGCTGCTTGGCCAGCGCCTTGGCGATCACCCGATCCAGCGCGGGCGGCACATCGGCGACCAGCGTGCTCGGCCGCGGCGGCGCGTGGTTCAGGTGCGCGTTGATCTGCTCGGCGTGGCTGTCACCGGGGAAGGCCCTGCGCCCGGTGAGGCACTCGACGAGGACGCAGCCGAGCGAGTAGATGTCGCTGCGCGCTGTGGCCTCGCCGTCGAAGCGCTCCGGCGCCATGTAGGCGATGGTGCCGATGGCGACGCTGCCGGTGGTGAGCGCCGTCCCGTCCCGCGGCCTGGCGATGCCGAAGTCGATGAGGTAGGCGAAGTCGTTGCGGCTGACCAGCACATTGCCGGGTTTGATGTCGCGGTGCACCAGCCCGGCGGCGTGCGCGGCGTCCACCGCGGAGGCGACCTGCCCGAGCAGGTACACGGCCCGCTCCGGGGCGATCCGGCCGCCGTCGATGAGCAGCGCGGCCAGGTCGTCGCCGTCGATCAGCGCCATGTCGATATAGAGTTGGTCACCGACCTGGCCGAAGTTGTGGATGGCGACGACGTGCGGGTCGCTGAGCCGCGCCGCGACCCGCGCCTCCCGCTCGAAGCGGCGGCGGTACTCCTCGTCGTCGGCGGCGGCCGCGGGGAGCAGCTTGAGCGCGACGAACCGCTCGGTCGGTGCGTGCCAGGCCTTCCAGACCCGGCCCATTCCGCCCCGGCCGACTTCCCGGTCCAGCCGATACTCGCCGAACCAGCGCTCCCCCGCCTCTGCCATTCCTTCTCAACCTGCCGATCGCCGTCGGCCCGGCGCGCACGCGCGGGGCCGCCCCCGATTGTTCCACGATCGACCCGCCCGATGCCCGGCGGATTCCACCTGGCATCGGGCGTCCCGCAGCCGAAAAGCCCCCTTTACGAGGAGAAATCCTTGCGCAGCTGCACCTTGACGACCTTGCCGCTCGCATTGCGCGGCAGCTCCGCGACCACGACCAGATCCTTCGGGTGCTTGTACCGCGCCAGGCTCTCGTTCAGGAAGGGCTCCAGCTCCTCCAGGGTGAGCTCGGCGTCGGCGTCGTGCAGCGCGACCACCGCGACCGGCACCTCGCCCCACTTCTCGTGGTCCCGGCCGATCACCGCGGCCTCGCGGATCTTCGGGTGCGCGAAGAGCACGTTCTCCACCTCGGCGCAGTAGATGTTCTCGCCGCCGGAGATGATCATGTCCTTCTTGCGGTCGACCACCCAGACGAAGCCCTCTTCGTCCTGCTTCACCAGGTCACCGGAGTGGAACCAGCCGCCGGCGAAGGCGTCGGCGGTGGCCTCGGGCTTGTTCCAGTAGCCCTGCATGAGGGTCGGGCCGCGGTAGACGATCTCGCCGACCTCGCCGGGGGCGACGTCGTTCATCTCGTCGTCGACTACGCGGGTCTGGATGGTCGGGATGGGCTTGCCCACCGAACCCAGCTTGCGCAGCGCGTCCTTGCCCTCCAGCACGCAGGTGATCGGCGACATCTCGGTCTGCCCGAAGACCGCGACGTTGGAGGAGTTCGGGAAGCACTCGGCCATGGCCTCGAGCACGCTGTTCGAGGCCGGGGCCGCGCCCCAGCTCAGCACCTCGAGCTTGGTGTTGCGCTCCTTGACGCCGGGCACGGCGCAGATGGCCTGCCACTGCGCGGGCACGCAGAAGGCGGTGGTCGCGCCCTCGGCCTCGACCGCGTCCAGGAACTCGACCGGGTCGAAGGCGCCCAGCGGGTGCAGCACCGTCTTGGAGCCGAGCATGAAGGCGGGCGCGAGGCTGCCGAGGCCGGCGATGTGGAACAGCGGCGAGGTGCAGAAGCCGACCGTGTCCGGGGTGGAGTCGAGCGCGCGGATACAGGTCAGCGCCTGCGCGTTCATGTTCGCGTAGGAGAGCATCGCGCCCTTGGGGCTGCCGGTGGTGCCCGAGGTGTACATGATCAGCGAGGGGGTGTCCTCGGGGATGTCGCGCGGGGCGTGCGCCTCGCCCTCCTCCGCGAGCGCGTCGTCGAAGCCGATCACGCCGTCGCCGGAGGCGCCGTTGATCACGAACACCGACTCGACACCGGGGGCCTGCGCCCGCACCGCGACGGCCAGCGGCTGCAGCAGGCTGTCGGTGACGACGGCCTTGGCGCCGCTGTCGCTCACGATGTAGGCGACCTCGGGCGGGGTGAGCCGGAAGTTCACCGGCACCGCGATGGCGCCGAGCGCGTTGATGCCGAACACCGCCTCCAGGTACTCGGGGTAGTTCAGCGCCAGGATGAGCACCCGGTCGCCGAAGCCGACGCCGCGGCGGGCCAGCGCGTCCGCGAACTTCAGCGAGCGCTCGTGCAGCTGCCGCCACGTGGTGTCGGCCCCCTTGAAGCGCAGCGCCACCGCGTCCGGCCGCATCAGCGCGTGCGTGGCCAGCTGGTTGTTCCAGTGGTTCCGACGCGAGCGGATCGGCTCGTCCAGCGCCTGTGCACCTGTGGTCATCCCACGAACTCCTCTCGAACCGCCCCCGCCTGAGCCTGAGTGACCCACACCACTGGCGGCAGATTTCCGGGCCAGAATAACAACTAACTTTTCCCATCGGCAACAGGTCGGGATGGGAATCTCCGTTCAGCAGACGAATCCGGGGGTTTTCCCCCGGCAACGATGTGGAACTGCTGTTTTTCCGCTCCCCTCGACCGATCACCGCGAGCGATGGCCGAAGCTGTTTGCGAATCTCGGCTCACTTGTGGGTTGTAGGCGGGCGGATCGACGTGTCACGATCGTCGGGTCCGGGCGAATTCCGGCACGCCCGCGCGAACACGAGGAGAGAGCGCAATGCTGCGGACCAGGTTCACCGAGACATTCGGCGTGGAGCACCCGATCGTGCAGGGCGGCATGATGTGGGTCGGCCGCGCCGAACTCGTCGCGGCCGTCGCGAACGCGGGCGGGCTCGGCTTCATCACCGCGCTGACCCAGCCCACCCCCGATGACCTGCGCAAGGAGATCGCGCGGACGCGGGAGCTCACGGACAAGCCGTTCGGCGTCAACCTCACCATCCTGCCCTCGATCAACCCGCCGCCGTACGAGGAGTACGCGCGGGCGATCATCGAGAGCGGCATCAAGATCGTCGAGACCGCGGGGAGCAACCCCGAGCCCTTCCTGCCCGCGTACCGCGAGGCCGGGGTCAAGGTGCTGCACAAGTGCACCAGCGTGCGGCACGCGCTGAAGGCGCAGAAGATCGGCGTCGACGGCGTGAGCATCGACGGCTTCGAGTGTGCCGGGCACCCCGGTGAGGACGACGTGCCCGGGCTGATCCTGATCCCGGCCGCGACCAGGGTGCTGGACATCCCGGTCATCGCCTCCGGCGGCATCGCGGACGCGCGCGGCCTGGTCGCCGCGCTGGCGCTCGGCGCCGACGGGGTGAACATGGGCACCCGCTTCCTCTGCACCGCGGAGTCCTCCATCGACCAGAAGGTCAAGGAGCAGATCGTCGCCAACTCCGAGCTGGACACCCAGCTCATCTTCCGCACCCTGCGCAACACCGCCCGGGTCGCGGACAACGCCATCAGCCGCAAGGTGGTCGAGATCGAGAAGGCGGGCGGCACCTTCGAGGACGTGCGCGAGCTGGTCTCCGGCGCCCGCGGCCGCAAGGTGTTCGAGGAGGGCGACCTGGACGCGGGGATCTGGTCCACCGGCCTGGCCCAGGGGCTGATCGAGGACATCCCGACCTGCGCCGAGCTGGTCGAGCGCATGGTGCGCGAGGCCGAGGAGCTGATCACCGGGCAGCTCGCCGGGTTCGTCACCCGCTAGGGACGTCGCCGCCGCGAACGGCGAAAAGCGGCGGCGATCGGGGTACCGCACAGGGGTGGCGAGCCACCACCGCTGTGCGGTACCGCACTTTTCGGCGGTACCGCGCGAGTTGCTCCGCTACGGGCGCAGCGGTTCGCCCGCGGCGGCGCGGGTTCAGCGCGGCGGCGCGGGTTCAGCGCGGCAGCGCGGGGGCGGTGCGTCAGCGCGGGGGGTTGCGGGCGGCGCGGGCCGTGACGGCGGCGTGGTCGTGGCTGGCGATGAGTTCGATGCCGTCCGGGAGGGCGTGCAGGCGGTGGATGGTGGCGAAGGCGGCGTCGCGGTCGGCGTCGAAGAGCTGACCGGGCATGGGGGCCTTCTCGCGCAGGGTGTCGACCTGGAGTTTGGTCCAGACGGCGTCGCCTGCGAGCAGCACCCGGCGGCCGTCGTCCACCGCGAGCAGCACGCCGACGCTGCCGGGGGTGTGGCCGTTCAGGTCGAGCAGGAGCACCGAGCCGTCACCGAAGAGGTCGTGGCTGCGCGGGAAGCCGAAGACCGGCGGGCCGTCCAGCTCGAAGGGCTGGGTCTCGCGGCCGCGCAGTGGGCCGCGGGCGACGCCGATGGGCGCGCGCGGACCCGCCAGCGCCCAGTCCCGCTCGGCGGCGGGCAGCCGCAGCGGCACCTGGTCCGGCAGCTCCAGCAGGCCGGAGACGTGGTCCCAGTGCAGGTGGGTGGGGAGCACGAAGTCGATCGAGTCCACCGCGACGTCCCGCCCGGCGAGCGCATCGGCCAGGCCGAGCACCGGCCGCTCCGGGGCCACCAGCAGCGGGATCGGGAAGGGCAGCTCGGGCAGCACCCGCTCGTGCACGCCGGAGCAGAGCGCCGGGTCGACCAGGAACCGCGCTTTCGGGTGCTCGACCAGGAAGCTGCCCATGATCAGCTGCGTCCGGCCGAGTTCGCGGACCCCCTCGGCGACGATCGTGGTCGGAGCGTGCATGGTCGCCTGGGTGAGCACGGTGAGCGCGACGGTCGCGGTCGCGGGCGGCGGGTCGACGCCTGCCAGCCCGGCCAGTAGCGCGGTGTCCGGTTTCCGGGGGCGGAGCAGCCGCCCCGGGGTCGCGGCGAGTGCGGCGCAGCAGCGCAGCAGGGTCGGCACCGTGGCGGTGCGGTCGTCTCCCGACATGGGGCCACTGTAGCGACGCCGGGCCGCGCGAGCGGGCGGTCGCCCCGCGGGACAGCGAGGCTCCCCGGTCGGCGCGCCCCGCTCCCTTCGGTGCGCGCCACCGCCGAGCCGGAGGCAGACGACTCGCGCCGGAGCGCCGGAATCGCGGGTTGCGGGGGGCCGCGGATCGCGCACCGTCCGCGCACTGCCCCTCCGCCGCCCCGGTTTGCGAGCCGCGGCGTGAAAGACCCAGCTGCGCAGCGCCTTCGCCACTCTCCTCGGGCATAATCGCTGGGGGATTCCCGGCCGCGAGCCGGGCAGAGGGAGGTCGCGATGCGCGCCGGGGTACCCGAGGGAAGGGCCGCACGGCGGGCGGCGTTCACCGCCGCGGCGGTCGCGGCGATCACCGATCTGCTCCCGGCCGACGCGGGGCCGGTCTCGACCACCGCGCCCTTCACCGAGCTCGGGCTGAGCTCCACCCAGCTGGCCCGGCTCACCGCCCGGCTGGAGGATGCGCTCGGCGTGCAGATTCCGCTCGTCGCGCTGTACGACCACGCCAGCATCGAGCAACTGGTCGAGCACCTCGCCGCATGACCCCGATCTCCCTCGTCGGCATCGGCTGCCGCCTGCCGGGAGCCGACGGCCCCGCGGCCTTCTGGCACCTGCTCACCAGCGGGCTCGATGCCACCGACGCGCCCCCGCCCGACCGCCCGCTCACCCGGCGCGGCGGCTACCTGCGCGGCATCGACCGCTTCGACAATGCCAGGTTCGGCATCCAGGACCGCGAGGCCGCGGTGATGGACCCGCAGCAGCGGCTCGCCCTCGAGGTCACCGCCGAGGCGCTGGACGACGCCGGGATCGGCTACCGCGCAACCGGTTCCGGTGCGGCGGTGCTCTTCGGGGCGTGCACCTTCGACCACGGGGTCACGGTGCTCGGCTCCGGCGGGCACGATGCCCCGTTCGCGGTCACCGGGTCGGCGCTCAGCATCGTCGCCAACCGGATCTCCTACGCGCTCGACCTGCGCGGCCCGAGCCTGGTGCTGGACAGCGCCTGCTCCTCCTCGCTGGCCGCGGTGGACCTGGCGGTGCGGCTGCTCGCCGACCCCGCGGTGCCGTTCGCCGTGGTCGGCGGGGTGAACCTGGTGCTGCTGCCGCACACGTCGGAGTACCTGGCCGACGGCGGGTTCCTGGCGCCGGACGGCCGGTGCAAGCCGTTCGACGCGGCCGCCGACGGCTACACCAGGAGCGAGGGCTGCGCGGTGATCGTGCTGCAGCGCAGCGCCGATGCCGCGGCGTCGGGGGCGCGGGTCTACGCCGAGATCGCGGGCAGCGCGGTCGGCTCGGACGGCCGCTCCAACGGCCTCTACGCGCCGAGCGGGCGGGCGCAGCAGGAGGTCGTGCGGGCGGCCTGGCGGCGGGCGGGGGTGCCGCCGCAGCGGGCCGGGTACTTCGAATGCCACGGCACCGGAACGCCGCTCGGCGACGCGGTCGAGGTCGGGGCGCTGGCCGCGGTGCTCGGCACGGAGCCCGCGTGGCTGGGGTCGGTGAAGTCGAACCTCGGGCACCTGGAGGCGGCGGCCGGGGTCACCGGGCTGATCAAGACGGCGCTGGCGCTCCGGCACGGGGTGATCCCGCCGACGCTGCACGTGCGCACGCCGAATCCGCTGCTGCGCCAGGCCGAGCACGGCCTGCGGCCCGCGGTGCGCGCGGTGGACTGGTCGGCGGTGCCGCCGGGCGAGCGGTGGGCCGGGGTGAGCTCGTTCGGGTTCGGCGGGACGAACGCGCACGTGGTGCTGCGCGGGGTCGATGCCGAGCGAGCGGTGCCCGAAGGTCCCGCGCCGGTGCTGATCCCGCTCACCGGGCGGGACGAGGAGGAGGTGCGGCAGCGGGCAGCCGCGGTGGCCGATGCCATCGAGGCGGGCGGCGCGGCCGTCGAATCCGGTTCGGAAACAGATGGACTCGCGGACAGCGGTGCCTCCGTCGGTGATCCGCCGGGTGCGCTGCCCGCGGTCGCGGGGCGGGAGCCGGGGTCGCCCGCGATCTCGAGCGCTGCCGCACCGCTCGCCGCCGAGGCACGCAGGCCGCCCGAACCCGCCCGCGCCACCGCACTCACCACCGCGGACGCACGCAGGCTCCCCGAACCCGCCCGGGTCACCGCGCTCGCCGCCGGGGCACGCAGGTTCCCCGAACCCGCGCGGGTCGCCGCGCTCGCCGCCGCCGAGGCGCGCAGGCTGCCCGAATCCGCCCGCGCCGCGGTGCTCGCCCCCGACGCGAAGACCGCGGTCGAGCGGCTGCGCACGCTCGCCGAATCCGGTTCGGCGCCCGGCATTCTCGTGCCCGGCGGCCCGGTCCCCGGCGGTGTGCTCTTCGTCTTCTCCGGCCAGGGCGGCCAGTTCGCGGGCATGGGCGATGCGCTCGCGGCCCGCTTCCCCGCCTTCGCCGCCGGGCTCGCCGAAGCGGCCGCGGCCGTGGTGGCCGCGGGCGGCCCCGCGGTCTGGAGCCGGGATGGCGGCTTCACCGCGGACGAGGCGACGGCCACCGTGCAACCGGCGCTCTTCGTCTACCAGGTCGGGATGCTGCGGCTGCTGGCGCACTGGGGCGTCCGGCCGGACGCGGTCACCGGGCACAGCCTGGGCGAGGTGGCGGCGGCGGTCGCCGCGGGTGCGCTCTCCCTGGCCGACGCCGCGCGGGTCGCGGTGGCCCGCGGCGCCCTGCTCGGCAGGCTGGACGGCCAGGGCGCGATGGCGGTGCTGGAGACCGAGCTGCCGGTGGCCGAGACGCTGGTGGAGCCGGTCGCGGCGGAGGTCGCGGTGGCCGCGGTGAACGGGCCGCGCTCGGTGGTGATCTCCGGCTCCCGCCGCTACGTGGACATCCTGCTGCGCCGGGCGGGCAGGCGCGGGCTCTTCGCGCGCCGGGTGGCGGTGCGGTTCGCGGCGCACAGCCCGCAGGTGGCGCCGGTGCTGCCGGAGCTGCGCGCGGCGCTCGCGGACATCACGCCCCTGGTGCCGCGGATTCCGCTCTACTCCACCGCGCGCGGCGGCGCGGTGCTCGGCGCCGCGGCGACCGATGCCGGGTACTGGGCCGAGAACGCCGTCGCCACGGTGCAACTCGGCGCGGCGCTGGAGCGGGCGGGCGCGGACGGGTTCGGCACCGCGGTGGAGATCGCACCGCACCCGGTGCTGCTGCCCGCGCTCCGCGACACCCCGGCCTTCGCGGCCGCCGCGCACGCAGCCGCGCACCGGGACGACGAGGTCGCGGCGCTGCTGGAGTGCATCGGCGAGCTGCACGTCGCGGGCCGCGCGCCGGACTGGTCCGCGCTCGGCGCCTTCACCGAGCCGCCGCCGCGCCGCCGCTGGCAGCGCCGCCGCTTCCCGCTGCTGGTGCCCGCGCCCGCCGCGGTCGCCGAGCCGACCTTCCCGGCGCAGGACCTGGCCGAGCACGTGGTGGCCGGGGTGCCGCTGGTCCCCGCGGTGTACTGGCTGCTGCGGCTGCTGCACGCGGCGCGGGCCGGGACCGGGGCGTCGGCGGTGCGCGGCTTCGCCGTGCACGAGCTCACCCGCGCGGAGGTGGCGCCCACCGTCGGCTACACCGAGGACGGGCCGGGGCTCCGCGCGGAGGTCGCGGGCGCGTCCGCGGCGGCGTCGACGCGCTCCGCGGGCGACCCGACGCCCGGCGACATCGTCGCCTGGATGCGGGTGGTCGACGCGGGCCGGGCCGCCCGGCCGCGGATGCGCGCCGTCCCGGTGGCGAGCTTCTACGCGGAGCTGCGCGCGCACGGGTTGGCGTACGGCCCCGCTTTCCGGCCGCTGCGCGGGCTCGCGGTGGAGCGCGACCGGGCGGCGGGCGAGCTGGACGCCGCCGACCCGCACCGCGCCGCCACCCTGGACGGGTGCCTGCACGTGCTGGCGGCGGCGGCAGGCGGGCTGCCGGAAGGGCGGGTGCCGCTGCCGATCGGCATCGAGAACGCCTGGCTCACCACCGAGCCGGGGCGCACGGTCGGCGAGGCGCACGCCCTGGTGCGGGAGCGCTCCGGCGCGGGGCTGGTCGGTGATGTGGTCGCCACCGACCAGCACGGGATCCCCATGCTGGCGCTGCTCGGTGTCCGGGTGCGGTTCACCGACCCGGCGCTGCCGGTGCACACCGCGCCGCACCGCGCGGACGTGCTGCGCACCGAGCACTGGGTGCCGCTTGCGGTTCCCGGGCCCGGACCGGGCTCGCCCGCCGCGGCGGACGCGCGCCAGGGGGCGGCCGGAGCGGAGATCCGGCGCGCGCTGGTGATCGGCGACTCGAAGGACGCCGTCCGACTCGCTCGCGCCCTGGAGCGCACCCTGCCCACCGAGCGGGTCGCCCGCGACCCCGACGCCGCGCTCCCGCTGGTCCGGTCGGCCCTCACCGGGCACACCTCCGCCGCCCGGCTCGCCGTCATCCTCGTCTGGCCTGCGCGGCCGGGTCCGGAGAGCACCACCGCGGCCGCCGTCTCCCGAACCCTCGCCCTGCTCCAGCACGTCACGGCGGCGCAGGCCACCGCCGCGCTCACCGTCCTGCTCCCGATCGACGAGGTGCCGTCGGCGACCGGTCTGCACCCCGCCGCCGCGCTGGCCGGACTGGTCCGCAGCCTGCAACTGGAGTCCGCGCTGCGGGTCCGCCTGGTCCACCGGGCGCCGGGCACCGACGACGCCATGGCCCGGGCGGTCACCGACCCCACGCTGCCGCTCGAGCTGCGGCTCACCCCGGAGACGACGGCGGTCCGCCGCTTCGTGCGCGCCGAACCGGCCGCGGCGGCGCCGGTCTCGATCGACGCCACCGGCACCTACGTGGTCACCGGCGGCCTCGGCGCGCTCGGTTCGCTGGCGGTGCGCTGGCTGCTCGCCGAGGGCGCCCGCGACGTCGTGGTGCTGACCAGGGCGCCGCGCCCGATGCCTGCGGTGCTCGACGGCCTGGAGGACCGGATCGTCGTGGTCCGCTGCGATGTCACCGACCGCGCCGACCTGGCCGCGGCGCTGCACGACATCCGCGAGTGGGGGTCGACGGTGCGCGGCGTGATCCACGCGGCGGGCAGCCTGGAGGACGCCGCCTTCCCCACGGTGACGCCGGAGCAGCTCACCCGGATGCTGGCCGCCAAGGCGGTCGCCGCGCACCACCTGCTGGAGCTGACCGCCACCGACCCGACCGACTTCGTCCTGCTCTTCTCCTCGGCGACCGGCGCCTTCGGCGCGCCGGGGCAGGCGGCGTACGCGGCCGCCAACGCGGCCATGGACGCGCTCGCGGCGGCCCAGCGCGGCAGGCGGGTGACCAGCGTCGGCTGGGGGGTGTGGTCGTCCGGGCTGACCGAGGCGGCGGGCGGCGCCGACCACCTGCGCCGCGCCGGAATCCGCGCCTTCGACCCGGAGCGCGGCGCCGCGCTCTTCGCCGAGGTGCTCCGGCACGAGGTGCCGTACCTGCTCGCGCTCGACTGGTCCGGCCCCGGTGACCACTCCCCGGTCGGCCTGCGGCTGAGCCAGACCCTCGGCGGTACCGAGGAATCCGCGCCGCCCGCACCGCCGGACCCGCAGCCGCGCTCGCTGGACCGGGTCGTGCGCGCGGCGCTCGCCGCCGCGCTGGACCGGCCCGCCGACGAGGTGGACCCGGCCGCCGACTTCACCGACCTCGGGTTGACCTCGCTGCTCGGCATCGAACTGCGCAGGGTCCTGGAATCCCGGCTGCAGGTGCGGCTCTCGACCGCGGAGATCTTCGGCAACCCGACCGTCGCCGCGCTCGCCGCCGTGCTGGCGGAGCGGCTCGGCCGCCGGGAACCGGAGCAGCGGTGACCGAGCACCTCGTCGACCGGCTGGCCCGCTGGGCGCAGGAGCGGCCTGCGGCCCCCGCCTACACGGCGCTGCGCTACCCCGCGCCGAGCTCCCCGGACGGCACCGACTACATCCCGCACACCCTCGGCTACGCGGAGCTGGCAGCCCGGGTGGCGGCGCTCGCGCGCGAACTGCGCGCCCGCACAGCCCCCGGTGACCGGATCGCGCTGCTCACCGGCCACGGCCTCGGCTACCTGGTCGCCTTCCTCGGCTGCCTGGCCGCCGACCGGATCGCGGTGCCGCTCTTCCCGGTCGGCAGGCACCCGGAGCGGCTGGCCGGGGTACTGGCCGATGCCGCACCGACACTCGCCCTGATCGACCCCGGCGACGCGGCCTCGGCCGCGCTGGCCGGGGAGGCGCTCGTCGTCGACCCGGCGTGCCACTGGGAGCACGCCGAACTGCCGCGCGGCGGGGCCCCCGCGTATCTGCAGTACACCTCCGGCTCCACCGGCTCACCGACCGGAATTCGGGTAAGCCCGGCGAATCTCGGTGCCGCACTCGAACAACTCCGCGCGGCCATCCCGGCCACCCGGACGAAACCGATCGTCGGCTGGCTTCCCTTCTTTCACGACATGGGGTTGGTGCTGACCATGGCGCTGCCGCTGTGGTCGGGGGTGCACGGGGTCACGCTGGCACCGGTGGACTTCGTCAAGCGCCCGGTGCGCTGGCTGCGCGCCTGCGCCGACTTCGGCGCGGGCACGACGGGGGCACCGGATTTCGCACTGGCGCTGGCGGTCTCGGCCACCACGGAACGTCAGGTGACGGAGCTGGACCTCTCCGGGCTGGACGCGCTACTGAACGGCGCCGAACCGGTCCGCGCCGCGACCCTGCGCGCCTTCACCGACGCCTTCGCCCCCGCGGGCTTCCGGCACCGGGCACACGCCCCCGGCTACGGCCTCGCCGAGGCGACGCTCACCGTCACCCTGACCCCGCAGGACCGCGAGCCCACCGTGCTCGAGCTGGACCGGGCCGCGCTGGCCGCAGGGTGCGCGCGGGTCGCCGGTGCCGGGCCCGCCGTCGCGCTGGTCAGCTGCGGCCCGCCCGCCGGACAGCGGATCAGGATCGTCGACCCGGCGAGCGGCACTGCGGCGGCGCCGGGGCGGGTGGGGGAGATCCTGGTATCCGGCCCCAATGTTTGCCTGGCCGATGCCGAGAGTTGGCTGCACACCGGCGACCTCGGGTTCGAGCACGGCGGCGAGCTCTACGTCACCGGCCGCGCCAAGGACCTGGTGGTGCTGGACGGCCGCAACCACCACCCGGTCGACCTGGAGAGCACGGTGCGCGCGGCAGCGCCGGAGGTCCGGCTGGTGGCGGCCTTCGGCCACGACGACGGGGTACGGGAGTCGCTGGTGATCGTGGCGGAGGTGCCCGACGCCGGGCCGGAGCTGGTGCGCCGGATCCGCTCCGCCGTCACCGGGACGCACGAGGTGGTGCCGCGCGCGGTGCTGCTGGTGCCGCCGGGGGAGATTCCGCGGACATCCAGCGGGAAGGTGCGGCGCGGCGAGTGCCGTGCCCGCTTCGGGGCGGGAGAGCTACGGACGCACTAGTTCTCGGTGCGCCCGAGCAGCCGATCGGTTTCGCGGCGTTCCCGCTTGGTCGGCCTGCCACTGCCGCGGTCCCGCCGCGGCAGGGAAGCGAGAACTTCCCTGCTCGGCGGCGGCGGGCTGCGGTCGATCAGGCACTGTGCGGCGATGGGTGGGCCGACTCGCTTCGTGACGATGCGTTCCACGATGACGATGCGCTCCACCCCGGCGGCCCGGATTCGGACCTCGTCGCCAGGCTTCACCTGCTGTGCGGGTTTGGCCGCGGCGCCGTTCACCCGGACGTGCCCGCCGCGGCACGCTTCCGCGGCGGCGGACCGGGTCTTGAACAGGCGCACCGCCCAGGTCCAGGAGTCGACCCTGGCCTGCGTCGGTGCGCTCTGTTCAGCGGGCAATCGTCAGAGCACGCGGCGGGCGGTGACGACCTCGTCCGCGGAGAGGTTGGTGTAGGAGACCGGGGTACCGGACTGCACCGCGTTCAGCAGCTTGCCGTCGCCTGCGTAGATGCCGACGTGGCCGCCGCCGTTGGTGATCACGATGTCACCGGCGCGCAGGTCCTCGAAGGCGACCGGGGCGCCGACGTGCGACTGCTCGAAGCTGGTGCGCGGCAGCTCGACGCCCGCCTGCTTGAACGCCCACTGGACCAGGCCGGAGCAGTCGAAGCTGCTGGGGCCGGTGGCGCCCCAGACGTAGGAGGCACCGACCTTGGTCTTGGCGGCGTCGAGCGCGATGTCACCGGCGGTGTTCTGCACCTGCGGGGCGAACATGCCCTGCAGCTCCGGCGCGGCGAAGCCGGGGAACGCGGGCGCACCCTGCGGGGCCGCGGGCATCGAGCCGAGCGCGGCGGTCAGCTGCTGCTCCAGCTGCTGGGCCGGTGCCTCGAACTCCTTCGGGACGTCGAACGAGCCGAGCCCCGGAATATCGATGGTGGCTGCCATGGCGGGGATCGCGGGCATGGCGCCCGTCGCTGCTACCGCACCCATGACGAGAGCACCCTTGACGGAACCCGGAACGCGTGAATCCCGCTGCAAGCTGTGTTTACCCACCGAGCCGATTCTCCCTCTTTGCGCATCACCCGCTGACCGGGAGTGCTCCCGGCGCGACGAGGCCGGGAAATCCAACGGGCCCCGACAGCCGCTGTAGCGGTAACTCAGCGGCGCCGCTCCTTCCTCACGAAGCGACAGACTCCACTAAGTCACGAGAAGATTACGACCCGCACGCGCTGTTGTCCAGCCCACAGAGCTGGCTCTTTACCCCGATATTCCGATTCGAGGCCAGGAGCTGGGGTTGTGGCGATTCCGATCAATATCACGGACGGGTCACGGCGGTGCCGGTGCCGCGCAACGGCAGAGCATCGGGGTCGATAGCGGTCTCTAGGGCAACACGTAGAAATACGGATATTCACCGGAGAACCCACTACCGTGTCGGGTCATGGATCCCGTGCGGAACCCGTACGCCCCCGGTGCCGGGCAGCGCCCGCCCGAGCTGGCGGGGCGAGACAAGCAGCTCGCCGCCTTCGACGTGGTGCTGGAGCGGATCGCGCGCGGCAGGCCGGAGCGCAGCGTGGTGCTGACGGGGTTGCGCGGGGTCGGCAAGACCGTGCTGCTGAACCAGCTGCGCTCGGGTGCGGTCGCCAGGGGCTGGGGGACCGGCAAGCTGGAGGCGCGGCCGGACCAGGAGCTGCGCAGGCCGCTCTCCTCCGCGCTGCACATGGCGGTGCGCGCCATCGCCACCTCGCACCGAAACCCGGAGCGGGTCGACGACTTCCTCGGCATCCTCAAGGCCTTCGCGCTGCGCGCCACCGCGGACAAGGGCATGCGGGACCGCTGGCAGCCGGGGATCGATGTCCCCGCGGTGACCGGGCGGGCCGACTCCGGCGATATCGAGATCGACCTGGTGGAGCTGCTCGGCGAGGCCGCGGCGCTGGCGGGCGATATCGGCGTCGGGATCGCGGTCTTCATCGACGAGATGCAGGATCTCGGCCCCGCGGACGTCTCCGCCATCTGCGGCGCCTGCCACGAGCTGAGCCAGGACGCCGCGCCGCTGATCGTGGTCGGGGCCGGGCTGCCGCACCTGCCCGCGGTCCTCTCCGCCTCGAAGAGCTACTCCGAGCGGCTCTTCAGCTACCACCGCATCGACCGGCTGGACCGGGACTCCGCGGACCAGGCGCTGATCGCCCCGGCCGAGCGCGAGGACGTGGCGTTCACCCCGGCCGCGCTCGACCTGCTCTACCAGAAGGCCGACGGCTACCCGTACTTCGTGCAGGCGTACGGCAAGGCGACCTGGGATCAGGCGCCGCGCAGCCCGATCGAGGCCGAGGACGTCGAGGTGGCCGCGCCCGCCGCCGAGGAGGAGCTGGCGGTCGGGTTCTTCGGCTCCCGCTACGAGCGGGCCACCCCGGCGGAGCGGGAGTACATGCGGGCCATGGCCGACCTGTCGGGCGACGACGGGCCGGTGGCCACCGCGGCGGTGGCGAAGGAGCTGGGCCGCAAGCCCGCCTCGCTCTCCCCCGCGCGGGACGGGTTGATCAAGAAGGGGCTCATCTACTCGGCCGAGCGCGGCAGCATCGGTTTCACCGTTCCGCACTTCGGGCGGTATCTCAGGACTGTCTAATCAAATCTAGGGATATCGGTAGAGTCTCCGATACTCCCATGATCTCGGCACGACTCGGTTCGGCCACGGCTGCGTAACGGCAGGTGGGGTCGGTTAACGGCGGGCTCGGCGGAGGCGACCATCCAGGCAAGGAAAGACCGTCCCCGCCCGGAGGTGTTGCCATGACCACGTCGATCGCTCCCGTCGCCGACCGTCGCGTCACCGTGGCCGCCGACGACGGCACCCCGCTGGCGGCCAGGGTCATCGGCGCCGACAGCGCCGAGGTCACCCTGGTCTTCGTGCACGGCCACTGCCTGCGCGCCGACACCTGGTCCTTCCTGGGCGAGCGGCTGGCGCGGGAGTGGGGCGGCAGCGCCAGGCTGGTGAGCTACGACCACCGCGGGCACGGCCACTCCGGCGCGGGCGAGGCCGCGAGCTACACCATCGACCAGCTGGCGCACGACCTGGACGCGGTGCTCCGCGCGCTGGCCCCGACCGGGCCGGTGGTGCTGGTCGGGCACTCGATGGGCGCCATGACGGCGCTCGCCTACGCGCGGCTCTTCCCACACGCCGTCGGCACCAGGATCGCCGGGCTCGCGCTGATCGCCACCGCCGCCAGCGGCCTCACCGACGTCGGGCTCGGCAGGCTGCTGAACCGGCGCGCGATCGGCGCGCTGCAGCGGGCGGTGCTGCGCGCGCCGCGGTTCATGGGCGCCTCGCACCGGCTCTCCCGGCGGCTGCTGGAGCCGATCATGGGCGAGGCGAACCTGGGCACCGCGCCGGTGAGCCCGCGGGTGCGGGCGCTCGCCATCGCCATGTTCAACGAGACCCCGCTGCTCACCATGACCAGCTTCCTGGAGCCGCTGCGCACCTTCGACGAGAGCGCGGGGCTACACCGGCTGGCCGGGATCCCGACGTTGGTGCTGGCGGGCTCGGCCGACCTGGTGACCCCGTTCGCGCACTCCGTCGTGCTCGCCGCGCAGCTCGCGGAGGCGGAGCTGGTCCGGGTGGACGGCGCCGGGCACGGCGTCATCCTGGAGCGCGCCGACGAGGTCGCCGCGGCGCTGTCCGGGCTGGTCCGGCGGGTGCTGGCGGGCTCGCCCGCCTACGCCATGGCGGGCTGAGCACGCAGACCGGTTCCGCCCCGATTCGAGATCGCACCGGACACGAGGGTTTTCCTCGGCTACTGTGTTGTAGATCACGGTGTGCGGTGGGTCACATGATCTTGTGGCCTCACACAAACCTGGGAGGTAACGATGACACGCAGCGATATCGCGGAACTCCGCTACGCGGTCGGCCAGCTCCAGCGCTCCATCGGGGCGCTGCGCTCGCACTACGGCGACGCCTCGCCGGTCCGGCGGCTGGAGAACGACCTCGAACGGCTCGTCATCGACGCCGACGAATTCGAGCAGACGCCGCCGCCGGAGCTCGGCCGCAGGCCGCGCGACACCATCTACGTGCCGGACAGCAAGAGCGACGAGTCCGCCTGGATGGGCGCGCAGGACGAGGGGCTCGGCTTCCACTCCCGGCCGCGCACCCCCTGACCCGCGCCTAGGCAGTGTTGCGAAGTGATGTGCGCAGGTCGCACGGGGTGGCCTGAAATCTGCTGACCGGCTACACGTCCCGGTGAGGTGATGTGGCGAGGT